>CAVHDO010000040.1:0-12033 GCA_963634795.1 Oscillospiraceae bacterium | reverse complement strand
TACGCGCCAATTTAACAGAAAAGAGCTGCGAGAAAATGCAAATCATTTTTTCGCAGCCTCCTTGCCTCCGTTTCCTATTGCCCCATTCTCTCTGCCAAAATATCCGCCACGCGCTCCGTCGGCATATCCTCGCTGTCGTAGAGAAGCCCGCGCGGGCTCTTGATGATGAGACGATCCATGAGATTTTGCGCGATGAGCTCGTTCGTCGCCGAAAGGAATGACCGGCACGCCGCGTCGTGATATTTCTTTGTGATAATGCGCGACAGCCCCGGCGCTTTGAGGCGCTGCTGCAAGAAGAGCTGATGAATCGCCTTCCAGCTCACTTTCCCCGGGCACGCGCGAAGGAGCACGATGATCCGATACCCCGCCTCTTTGAGCCGGCGAATCATCGCGAGCGTTTCCTCCACGTGCTCCAGCGATCCTTCCTGCAGAATGTGATACCGCCCCTCCGCCGCGCGCGCCAGCGTCAATTCCGAGAGGCACTTCGCCTGCGGAATCGTGAAATACGCGCAATACGAGCCGTATTTCCGCATGAGCTCCCGGTCGTGCGGATGGAAACCGCGGAAATTGTCCACCATGGACTGAATGATGTCGCCGTCATGCTTTTCGATGATGAGCGACGACATAATCGTCTTCCCCGCGCCCGGTTGTCCTGCCACGATGTACGCCGTGGGACGCTCTTGATTTCCCGTCTTGCGCGCCGCCACCGCCGGCCACACCTTTTCCTCGAAAAGCGTCTGCATTTCTTCCGGCTGAAACTCGCTCTCCTTCTCGATGAGTTCCGGCGACGGCATGCTGCCCGTCACCGGCCGAAAAACCTGGTCGGGAATGTATCGACTCTCTATCGCGAAAGCTTCGCGCAACATATCGATTTGCTCCGCCATGGAGAAACCGTAGCCGCGCCGCAATTCCACCCGCGCCATCTCGCGCTGCGTCCGCCGCCAAAGCCCGTAAAGCGCCGCTTCATCCTCTTCCGACACCGCCGCGCCATCCAATCCGGACAGCAGATTCCGAATCGTCACAAAAATTTCCGCATTCACTTCCAACTGAATCCCGGGCGGCGTAATTTCCGCCGAAGCCTCGAGTTCTTCTATAGTTCGCTCGTCATAAGGCACTGATATCGCATCCTTTCCCTGCCGACAAGTTTCCGTTTCATATATTTCTATTTATTATACCATATGAAGCGCAAGAAACCCCGCGCGGCGCCCCCTCAAGCTTTTCAACCCAATTACCGTTATCCGTTGCCCGTTATCCGTCTACCGCCACTCATACGTGTGAACATCGACTTACTCACGCGCGGTAAACGGTCCACGGTCGCACAGGGTGCCAAAAGCGCTTCTCCTGCGACACCCCATCAAGCCTTTCAAGCCAATTACCCCGTTATCCGTTATCCGTCTGCCGCCACTCATACGGATGAACATCGGCTTCCTCACGCTCGGTAAACGGTCCACGGTCGCACAGAGTGCCAAAATCGCTTCTCCTGTGACACCCCATCAAGCCTTTCAAGCCTTTTCAAGCCTTTTCAAGCTTTTTCAACCCGCTTCCCATCTCCGTCCTCTATCCCATTTGATAAATTTTTCTCTCTGTACTATACTGTACCGTACTATAAGAAATAAAACGCAACGGCGCAAAATTGCCCGCGATATACGAAAGGATTCACCATGTCCGTACTTTCCATTCTTTGCTACGACGTCCTGCCGCTCCTCTTTTTTATCGGAGTCGGATTTTGGCTGGACACGAAATTTCATCTCGACCTTCCCACATTCAACAAACTCGTCATCTACGTCGTGCTGCCCAGCTTTATTTTCTTCTCCATGGTGCGATACCGCCCGGGATCCGAATCTTGGCAGCTCGTCATAGCCGAAATTTTCCTTCTCGTCTCCATGTCGGCGATTTCCTTTTTCGTCGCCCGTTTCCTCGGCCTCGGCCGCGGCGAGAGCAGTATTTTCCGCGCCGCCTGCACCTATTCCAATGCAGGAAATATCGGCAGCGCCCTCACCGTTTTCATTTACAGCCATCCCCCCTACGCCATCGGCGACGAAGCGCCGTATCTCACCGAAGCCATGGGCGACGTCATTCTCCTCATGATTCTTTTGAACATCGCGGTGAATATCATCGCGGCGGCGCGCATCCGGTCCGCTCACATCTCCGGCACGGCGCTTTTCTCCTACATTTATAAAATGCCCGCTCTCTACGCCGCCATCGCCGGGCTCCTCGTCCAATATGCGGAAGGAGACATTTCCGGCACGCCGCTCTGGCCCGTCCTGGAACATTTCTCCGGCGCTTTCATCATCCTCGTCACACTGATTGTCGGCATCAATCTGCACCGCGCGAAAATCCGCCGCCCCACCGGGACCGTCCTCGTTTCCACCGCCCTCAAACTCCTCGTCGCCCCCGCCGTTTCCTGCGGCATCCTCGCCTGCGGCGACTTTTCACCCGTCGCCTCCCAGATTTTCTTCATCGTCTCCTCCATCCCGGCGAGCTTCACCATCGTCATGTACGCCGCCGAATACGGAAACCATCCGGACTTCGCCGCGCAAATCACCATCACAAACACCATCGCCAGCCTCCTCACCATGACCGGCGCCATCTACCTGGCTCGAATTCTGTTTCCGGTATGAAAGGAGAATCAAGATCGACATACTGCACTTCGTGCGACTTTGTTGCCAAAGACATCAGACAATCAGACATCAGATATCAGACTTTATCGGTGTCGCTTCGCGACATTTTTGTATACGCCTTCGGCATCTCATCACTCGGCGCTCCGCCGCATTTATAAAAATCACATGAAGCACACACCTGAACTGTCAATCACTAATCGGATTCATGAGCCTGAATAAAAATTCAAGCACGTCGTCTGACGTCTGACCATCTGACGTCTGATGTCTCAATCCTGCCTGACATATAAGCCGATTACACGCTAACATCTCGACCTCTATAAAACAAAAAGCACGCAAAAAGCCGTGCCTCTGTATTAATTAAGGATTTCATTATGGCCTTTCTTCACATCATCACAGACAACATCCTTCCCCTCCTCGTCTTCGTCATCATCGGCTACCTCATGGATCGGAAATTTTCGTTGGACGTCAATACCCTCACGAAGCTCACATTCTACCTCATTTTGCCCTGCTTCATTTTCTACAGCATTTACTGCGCCAAAATTGACCTCAACCTGCTGAACGTCTTCCTCTTCTGCTGCATCCAAATGGGCATCATCGGACTCATCGGCAATATAATTGGGAAACTCCGCGGCTGGGACGGCTGCAAGACCGAAGCTTTCAAAAACGGCACCATGTTTTCCAATAACGGAAATATCGGCATCGCCATGATTGCCCTCATTTTCACAAACGCCCCCTTCCTCGTCGGCGGAAACGCCCCCTACCTTCCCGAAGCCTCCGCCGCCGCGACCATGACACTCGTCCAAATGAACCTCTTCCTGAATACCCTCGGTTTCTACCAAGCCGGAAAAGGACGACTCACGACCCGCGACGCGTGCCTCACCATTCTCCACATGCCCGTCCTCTACACACTCCTCTCCGTCTTCTTCGTCAAAGCCATCGGATTCGATATGACCGCGACACCCGTCTGGCCCATTTTTGAAAACTGCGCCAAAGCCCTCGTCGCCATCGTCATGATGTCACTCGGCATGCAAATTCACCGCAGCAAAATTTCCTTTGCAAACAAAGACTCTTGGCTCGGCGCCTTCGTCCGTCTCGTCGGAGGCCCTGTCATCTGCGCCACCCTCATCCTCCTCTGGGACACCTTCGGCACCGGCTTCTCCTCCGTCACCGCCCAGACCCTCCTCATCATGAGCTCCGTCCCCTCTGCCGTCAATTCCGTCCTCTTCGCCGTCGAATTCAAAAACAACGTCGACTTCGCGACCGAGCTCGTCATGATGAGCACCTTCGCCAGCACCGTCACCATGACCCTCGTCATCTACGCCGCCCGCATTTTATTCCCGATTTAAGGAAACGGTTTGCCGTTGTCCGTTGACCGTTATCCGTGCGTGAGCGCTTTGGTTTTCATGCGGGGTGATGAGCGGTAGGCTTGAAAAGGGTTGAAAGGCTTGTAAAGGCTTGATAGCGTGAGCGCTTTGGTTTTCATGCGGCATGACGAACGGTAAACGGTGAACGGACCACGGACAGCGGCCACCGTTTCCTCTCAAAATTCACAATAAAAAATCGACCGGAAAAGCTCCGATCGATTTTTTTATTTCCTTGATAAAATTTTTACTGCTTCGCGCCCGTTTCTTTCACTGCTTCGGCAATCTTCGCGGCGAGGCCGGTGATTTTCGGCTTCGAGACGGAGCAGACGGCGAGGCGGATGCCTTTTTTGAGGGGGACGAGGAAGATGCGGTCGCGTTTCTCCAGAAGGTCACAGACCTGTTTCGCGCCTTCCATGGGGAGGGTGATGAAAAAACCGGAGATGTAGGGGACGTATTTCAATCCCGCGGCGTCGGCTTCTTTCATGAAAATCGCGGCGCGCTCCTGAATGAGTTTGTAATATTTCGCGCGCTCGGCGTCGAGCTCTTTGAGTTCATCCGGATTTTTGCAGATGGAGGCCATCGCTTTCATCGCGGCGCCGTTGCAATTTGACCAGCAAGCGCGGCTGCTGTATTGGTTGATGTCCACAAATTCCTGCGCGACGCTTTCGTCCTGGGTGACGCAGATGAGCGCGCCCATGCGCTGGCCGTAGAGGGTGAAGCCTTTGGAGAGCGTGTAGGGAATGAGGACGAGGACGTTTTTCGGCAGGTTTTCAAATTTCTTGAAGAAACGACGGCACGCCTGTTTCTCGCCGCTGTAGTCGAGATACGCGATGTCGGCGACGAGGATGACGTTTTTGTCTTTTCCTTCGACGACTTTCGCGCAGAAATCGGCGACGGCGCCCCATTCGTCGTCCGTCATGCAATAGCCGGTGGGGTTATTGGCGATGCCGTTCAGAATGATGACGGTATTGTACTGTTTCGCGACGAGTTCGGAAACGTTTTCCTTGAAGCTTTCCAGATTGAAATGGCCGTCTTCGGTGAGGAAGGAGAAGGTGCGCGGCTTGCGGCCGGCGTCAATCATGACGCTGTCGTAAGCGCCCCAATGCCAATCGGTCATGAGGACTTCGTCGCCCGGGGAGGAATAGTTGTGCACGGCATGGTGCAGGCCGCCGGTGCCGCCGGGTGTGGAAACGGCGCGGATGTATCCTACGGGCCGAGATTCGCCGAAGCATTGCGAGAGGCAGGCTTCGAGATAATCTGGATAGCCCTGAATCGGCGGGTACGCGGCAATTTCACGCGGCGTGAGGCGTTTATACGCGCGCTGGATGACTTCGAGCATGACGAGGTCACCGTTTTCGTCCAAAATGGAGCCGACGGTCCCGTTGATGACATTTTCTTTCCCAATCTGATCGGCCAAAGCGGTCGCGCGATTGTTCGCTGCAAAAATATTGTCCTCGGCGCTCTTCCCCTTCGCCTGCACGGCGGCTACACTATAGCTCATAATTTCCCTCCTGTAAAAAATACTCATTGTTCTTGCTGGCTTTTGGGCGACATCGGTGCTTGAGACGTCAGACAATCAGACGTCAGACATCAGACTTTAGCGGTGTCGCTTCGCGACATTTTTTCTACACGCCTTCGGCGTCCCATCATCCGGCGCTTCGCGCCACCTTCCTCCAAAGGAAGGCTAAATTTGTGGCGGCCTCCGGTACTTTGCTTTGTACTCCTGGCTTTTTCCATCACCCGGCGCTTCGCGCCACCCTCTTCCTGAAGAGGGCTGGCAAGTGGCGGCCTCCGGCCGCATTTTATAAAAAATCGCGCGAAGCGCGCACCTGAACTGCTAACTGCTCATTGCTAATTGCTAACTTTCTCCCGCCTGCCGCCAAACTTAAAAACAACAGACGCTATGCCCCCTCATCTCTATCAGCAATCGGCTTTCTGTCTCCTCCGCCTCCGTAGGAAAAAACGCTCCCGGCTCAGCCTCTCATCTCTCTCTCATTCCTCAAAACAATTCCCTCTCCCCAAAAGGCAATCCTTCACGTAATTCGGAAGGACGAAGGCGCTTTTTTGGAGACCTTGATTGTAATAGCGCATCGGCTGCGGCGCTTCCCGTTTGGTTTCCTGCGTCAGCGGATCGTATTTCTTGCTCGCCAGCATGAAACTGTGCATGCATTCCGGATAAATCGGGACGCCGGCCAGATAGCAGCGCACGATGGGGAAAACGTCCTTCATCGCGCTGTAAATCTCATGCACCAAGTGCTGCTGCACAATGGGCGATTCGCTTTGCTGGACAATCAGGCCGTCCGAGCGAAGCGCTTCCTTCGCGCTTTGGTAAAATTCCCGCGTAAAAAGCCCTTCACCGGGGCCGATGGGATCGGAGCAATCGATGATAATCACGTCGTAAAAATCCTTCACGCCCGCCGTGAAAGCAATCCCGTCGCCGACATGCACGCGCAATTTCTCCGGCGGATTCAAAAGGACTTTCGCAATCGTCGGGAAATATTGTTTCGACAACTCGATGACGCGACCGTCGATTTCACACATATCCACCTGCGTCACACATTCGTGCCGACACACTTCCCGCGCCACGCCGCCGTCGCCGCCACCGATAATCAGCACGCGCTCCGGCCGCGGATGCAGCATGAGCGGCACATGCGCGATCATTTCGTGGTACGTCCACTCATCCTTCACCGACGTCTGAAACACGCCGTCCAAGACGAGCAGGCGCCCGTACTGCTTCGATTCGGCGATTTGAATATGTTGAAACGGCGTCTTCTCGTCGCAAAGAATCTCATCCACGGCCAGCGACAATCCGACATGGGGCGTCGCCCACTCCGTCAGGACCTTCGCGCCGCTCTCGGCACTCATTTTGTTTCCCCGGTCAAAACTTCAGCCGGGACCTCGACGAAACGCTCCTGCATCTCATCCGACCCCGCCGCATCGGCAATCGCCTCGGCAATCGGAGACGCAATCGTCGTCGGCGCTTCCGTTTCCATGGAAATCGTCATTTCTTCCGGCGCCACTTCCGTCTTCACGGCTTCCGTTTCCTTCGAGCCCGCAATCACCACCGGCGCGCAAGCCGATTTTGCCGCTTCCACCATGGACGTCGCCGATTTCAGGCTGAGGAGAATTTTTTCGAGATACAGCTTCATATCGCCTTCCGCTTTCATCAGCGAATCATTGATCCGCAGGCGATTCAGCTCCGACTCGGCCAAAATCTGCCGCGCCTGCGTTTTCGCTTCGGCGATAACGAGATCCGCTTCCTTCTGCGCCGCCTTCTTCACATTTTCCGCCGTTTCCTGCGCCATAATCAGCGTATTCGACATCGTGGCTTCGATTTTTTCGTAATTCGCGAGCTTCGTCTTCAGCGTGTCCATCTTCTCTTCCATCTCGCGATGTTCCCGATAAATGCGCTCATAATCGCTCACAAGCTCATCCAAAAAACCGTTCACTTCCTCCGGCGCATACCCCCGCACCGCCTTCGTGAATGTCTTGTTGTGAATATCCATCGGTGTAATCATAAATCTTTCTCCTTTTCTGAAATGAAATATAAGAAACGGAAGTAGTATAGGAAACGGTCCGGAAGACCGTGTATTTATCGTGTTAAATTTTGAGAGACGAGCCGGATAGAGACGTCAGTTTGTAATTGCTCAGTATCACATTGGTGGTAAAGACGTCAGACTTCAGACAATCAGACGTCAGACTTTAGCGGTGTCGCTTCGCGACATTTTTGTATGCGCCTTCGGCGTCCCATCATCCGCCCTTACGGGCACCTTCCGCCAAAGGAAAGCTTAACTTGTGACGGCTGCTATGCTTTTCCTCACATACTGCCGTCCATCACCCGCCCTTCGGGCACCCTCTTCCTGAAGAGGGCTAAGCGGTAACGGCTACGCCGCATTTTATAATAAATCGCGCGAAGCGCGCACCTGAACTGCTAATTGCTCACTGCTAATTGCTAACTGTCTCCCGCCTGCCACAAAAGCGAAACAGAAAAAAGCCACGCCTCTCTTCCCTCTTCCCTATCTTGCCACAGCCACCATCACAAACGCCGCCAAAGTCAAGCAAAGAAAAATCCCCACCTCTCATCTCCATTCTCACTTATACCGATCAATCAGCACCCCGATCCTTCCCTTTCGGCTCTGCCCGGTGAGCTCCTTGATTTCTATCCGGCCCCGTCCGCGATAGCTGATGACGTCGCCGACTTTCACCGCCTGCGCGGGACCCTTGGCCGTCTGCCAATTCACTTGCACGCGCTCGCCCTCGATGGCACTCGCCATTTTGGAGCGAGAAATGCCGAAACCGGCCGCGCCGACGGCATCCAAGCGGAGCGAAGCGACTGTCGCGCGAACAATTTTCGCCTCCTGCTTCGGCGGCGTGACGTCGGCCACATCCATTCCCGTCACCGTGACCGGCACCATCGCGATTTTTTTGAAATTTTCCATCAACCACGGCGCCATTTTCCTATCGACCAGGATCTCGGCCGACGCGCCGTCCATTAAAATATCTCCGAAAACATCCCGCTCGATCCCGAGCCCCATGAGCGAGCCCAAGACATCGCGATGACCCAGGAGCCGATAGCGCGCATCCCACGTGACCTTGAGCGCCGTGATACCGAAATCGACCGGGCCTTCGTAATCCTGCCGCACGAAGGCGATCCGCACCCGCTCCGCTTCGTGAAAACCGCCGTTGCTTTGGCAGGAAACCGTCTGCGTATGCGCCGCAATCGTCATCCCGATTTGCACGGCAAAAGGAGACAGAAACGGACTCACCGTGAAAGGCCGCCCGCCATCCGCCGCCTCCGCCAAATCGAGAAGCCGCTCGGCGATTTCGCCCGCTTCCTCCCCCGAGGCCGCAAAATAGCGGAGAATTTTTTCTCTGTCCTTCATTTATTTCTGTCCCATACTGTCCGATTTCTTCATGCAAGCTTCCACGCCGTCGATGATCGCCGACCGGAGACCTGCGCGCTCCATGGCCGCAATGCCCGCAATCGTCGTCCCGCCCGGGCTCGTCACCATATCGCGAAGCGCCGCCGGATGTTTCCCCGTTTCCAAGACCATCTTCGCCGCGCCATACAAAGTCTGCGCCGCCGCCAGAATGGAAACATCGCGCGAAAGCCCGATATTCACCCCCGCGTCCGACAAAGCGTCAATCATCACGAATGCATAACCGGGTCCCGCGCCCGAGAGCGCCCCCAGTTCGTCCAGCTGTCGCTCCGGCACGATGACCGCACGACCCAGCGCCTCAAAAATCGCCTTGGCCGCTTCCGCATCCACGTCCGTCGCCGCATTTCCTTTTGTAATCGCCGCGAAACCTTCGCCCACCGCCGCCGGCGTATTCGGCATCACGCGGACAATGCGCGTCCCTTTCGGGAAATACGATTCCAGCGCCGCCACCGTCACCGCCGCCGCGATGGAAATCACCGTCCCCTTCGGCGAGAACTTGCCCATCTCTCGCGCCGCCTCCGGCACGACATTCGGCTTCACCGCCAAGACAATCAGATCCGCCTCCGCCGCTTCCCGGCCGCCGTCCGACGCCTGCACGCCGAAAGCCGCCGCCTTTTCCGCGCTCAGCGCCTGCGTGTGCTCCTTGATGAAGACATCTTCCCGTTTCCAAAGCCCTTTGGCCAGGCACCCGGACAAAATCGCGCCGCCCATCGCGCCCGCGCCGACCATTAAAATTTTTCCCATTCCCGTACTCCCTTTTATTCGCGAGGCCGCCACGGCACCGAAAAATCACTCGCCCGATACAGGAAATTCTCCGTCTCCGTGTGCACCGTCTCCGGCGTGCAGACCAAGACATCCCCGATGAGCTGCATCGCGCCGTTCACCAGAAATACGGCGCCCGACAAGAAATCTGTGAAACGCTGCGCCAGAGCCTCATCCGCCTCCGCCAGCCGCACGACCACGATTTTCCCCTCTTGCAGCGCACGCGCCGCCGAGCGGACATCCGAAAACTCCCGCGGCGTCGACACCAAAATCGACAGCGGCGCCTTCGCCCGCACCGCCTGCGGAGGTCTTCGTTTCGTAATTCCGGAAGAAGAAACCGAATCCCGCCGATAAGGCAAAGCCGTTTCCTGCGGAGTTTCCCCTTCCTCCCACAGCTCACCCTCTTCGTAATCCTCGTCCGGATCCGCAAAAAGTCCCGTGAAACTGCGCCATACACGTTTCAAAAATTCCATGTCACCCGTTCAAACCGAAATCAATCATTCAAATCAAAGCGCGGCACCCCATCCGAGAGGCCGCCCGCCGCATACGCCGCGAAATTCTCCTTCGAGACCGCCATATTATTCGGTGCGCACAAGAAAATCTTGTCGCCCACCGTGTCCATATGACCGTCCGTCGCGTACATCACGCCCTGCACGAAATCTACAATCCGCTGCGCCGCATCCGCGTCCGCCGATTCCATATTCATCACCACCGGACGCCCCTGCTTGATGTGATCGGCGATTTTCTCCGCATCCTTGTAATCATGCGGACTCACCACCACCATCGTGTACGGGCGCACAGCACTGTTTCCGACCTGGCGAGGCGCCACATGAGAGGAAACAGGACGCCGCGGCACCGCAGCCGTCGGATCCACACGAGCCGGACGCTCCGGAGCTCGCGGCACCACGCGCGGCGCCTCTTCCTCCGTCATCTCTTCCTCCTCGTCCATGTATTCCTCATCCTCATACTCATCGGTGAACTGATTCTTCACACTGTTTTTCACGTTACTGAGCCAACCCATACCACACCTCATATCCAAAAATACAGAAATACTTCTCCGTTTACAGTTAGCAGTGAGTAGTTAGCAATTAGCAGTTTAGGTACGCGCCTCCGGCGCATTTTTTATAAAAACCGCGCGAAGCGCACACCGCTTAGCCTTCTTCAAGAAGAAGGTGCCCCGCAGGGGCGGATGATGGTCACTCTATGTGAAAATACAGCAAAGAACAATTTCGCTAAAAAATAGTTTCCTGCTGGAAAACTTTTTTCTAACATACGTTGACCATCACCCGCCCTTCGGGCACCCTCTTCCTGAAGAGGGCTGACTGGAACGCGCTCCGCGCATTTGTTTTTATAAAATGCGCCGGAGGCGCGTACCAGCACTGCTCACTACTCACTGCTAACTGCTAACTGCTATTCCTTCTCGCTCCGAAAATCGCCGTGCCTATCCGCACCATCGTCGCGCCCTCCTCGATGGCGACCTCGAAATCATTCGTCATCCCCATCGAAAGCGTCGTGATTTCTCCGACGGGGAACTCCCCGCCGAGCCGCTCCCAGAGCCTACGCCCCTCGCGGAAGACCGGCCGCACCCGCTCCGAATCTTCAAGCGGCGCCATGCACATCAGCCCGCGCACCCGCACATGAGGCAAACCCTTGACCAAAGCCACCGCCGAATCAAAATCCTCCGGCGAAAGCCCGTACTTCGTTTCCTCTCCGGAAATATTGAACTCCAGCAGCACCTCCTGCCGTTTTCCCAGCTCCGCGGCCCGCTTCTCGATTTCCCGCAAGATGTCCAAAGAATCCGCCGACTGAATCAAATCCGCCAGCGAGACCGCCTTCTTCACCTTGTTCCGCTGCAAATGCCCCTGCAAATGCCAGCGCACCGGAAAATCCCCCGCGCTCTCGCGCCGCTTCTCCTCCAGCTCCTGCACCCGGTTCTCCCCGACATCCGTGACACCCGCCGCAATCGCCTCCCGCATTTCCGAAAGCGAATGAAACTTCGTCACCGCGACCAATGTCACCTCTTGACGAAACGGAGACCGCGCCGCCGCTTCCGCCACGCGCGCCCGCACGCAAGAAAGCCGCTCCGAAATATCCGACATAAAAATTCCTTTCCAAAATTTGCAAGCAATCCGAAGAAACGGATACACTTACAAAATATTATATCACATTGGTGCGAGAAATGAGAGGCTGAGCTTGGTGACTGCTTGACTTTTTGCTCAAGCAAGATTGAGACGTCAGACGATCAGACATCAGACGTCAGACTTTAGCGGTGTCGCTCCGCGACATTTTTGTATTGCGCCTTCGGCGACCCATCATCCGGCGCTTCGCGCCACCTTCCTCCAAAGG
>CAVHDO010000039.1:0-12281 GCA_963634795.1 Oscillospiraceae bacterium | reverse complement strand
AAAGAAATTCGTGAGGCCCATGCCGACAAATTCGCGGGTCCAAAGGGCATTTTCTATCAACGCAAAGCCTTCTTTCGTAAGATGATTCGTTTATTATAGCACGTTTGGGAAAAAGAGAGGGGCAAGCTTGTGGCGTTCTTTGCTTTGGCGGCAGACAAGATTGAGACGTCAGACATCAGACAATCAGATGTCAGACTTTAGCGGTGTCGCTACGCGACGATTTTTATATGCGCCGTCGGCGTCTCATCATCCGGTGCTTCGCGCCACTGACAACCGTCTACCGGAAGGCTGTTTCCAAAGGAAGGCTTGACCGGTGGCGGCTCCGCTGTATCTTTTATAAAAACATCGCCGTAGGCGATACCGCTTTCATCTAATAGCTAAGAGCTGTCTCGGGCGTAACAAAAACCCCAAGCACGTCATCTGATGTCTGACGTCTGATCGTCTGACGTCTCAATCCTGCCTGACAAAAAGCCGAGCAATCATATGTTTCTATTTTCTCCCCGCCCTTTTGGTGGTATACTGATAGCGCATCAAAAAGGAGGATTCAGATGAAAAAAGTATTTCAAATCGACGGCATGGTGTGTGAGCATTGCGCCGCGGCCGTGAAAGAAGCGATTGGCTCTGTCCCCGGCGTCGGCGCTGTCTCGGTGGATTTGGCCGGGAAACGGGCCGAGGTCGAGTGCGATGACGCGGCGGTGGCGGCGATTTTGTCCGCTGTCGAAGACGCGGGATTTGAAGGAAAATTGGTGGGCTGAAGTTTCGTTTCCTCTATTTCATTAAAAAAGGAGATAAAAAATGGCTATTCGTTTTTCGACGACATTGGAAATGCTGAAAGGTTCGGATTTGGGACCGTTGCTTGCGCTCACGGCCAAGCCGGAAGTCATCTCGTTCGCCGGCGGGCTCCCCGCGCCGCAGACGTTTCCGCTGAAAGAACTCACGGAATGCGCGATTCGCGTGCGTAAGGAAGACGGGGCGCTCGCGATGCAGTACGGGCCGTCCATGGGCTACCAGAAATTGCGCGAAGACATCGCGGCGCGCATGAATCGCATGTACGGACCGATGGGCATGGATGAAATTTCCGCCGCCGACGTCATTATCACGACCGGCTCGCAGCAGGGGCTCGACATCACCGGCCGCGTTTTCTTGGACAAAGACGACGTCGTCCTGATCGAAAGTCCGTCCTACCTCGGCGCGATCAATGCCTTTGAGCTGAATCGTCCGAAATTCGTGGAAGTGCCGACGGATGAATGCGGCATGATTCCGGAAGAATTGGAGAAAATTTTACAGGAAACGTCGAATGTGAAATTCATTTACGCGATTCCGAATTACCAGAACCCGACGGGCATCTGCTGGAGCATCGAACGTCGCCAAGCTTTGATGGCGCTCGCGGCGAAGTATGAAATCCCCGTTTTCGAGGACAACCCGTACGGCGATCTGCGTTTCGAAGGCGAAGAAATCGCGCCGCTCATTTCCATGGATCCCAAGCATCTCGTCATTTATTCCGGCACATTTTCCAAGACCCTTTGCCCGGGCATGCGCCTAGCCTGGCTCGTCGCCAATCCGCAAATCATGGCGAAGCTCGACCTCGTGAAAGGCGCGACGGACTTGCACACGCCGGCCGTCACGCAGCGGGAATGCGCGCTCTATATGGAAAATTACGATTTCGAAGGCCACATCAAAGAAAATTGCGCCCTCTACGCCAAGCGCCGCGATGCCATGATTGCGGCCATCAAGAAATATTTCCCGGCGGAAGTCAAATGCACCCATCCGCACGGCGGCCTCTTCCTCTGGGTCGAGCTGCCCGAGCATATCGACGCAAGAAAACTTTTCGCCGCCTGCATCGAGCGCGACGTCGCATACGTGCCGGGTGACAGCTTCTTCCCCGCGTCAAGAAAGAAAAATTATTTCCGCCTGAATTTCTCGTACAACGACGAAGCGACCATCGAAGAAGGCATTCGCCGCCTCGGAGAAGCGATCCAATCGTATCAGGCTTGAGTCGAATGGAGGAAATAAAGAAACCGCTCCAATTTTTTGGGGCGGTTTTGCTTTGGATAAAAATGTTGCGTAGTAATATATTTTTGGCTAAACATTTTGAGATCCATGACTGATTCATACGATTTTATTTCTGTCATTCAAAATAAAAATCATTGCTTTTTATTTGTGGATGGAGAGAAAGCCAAAGCGGCATATGTTATAATGTATATAAATATAGCATGAAAAATTTCAAAGAGGCCGAGCAAGCCTCTGCACTGTGTACTGTGCACTTTCATAAAAGGAGACTCCCATGGATCCTGTAGTCTTGGCGATGCTGTTGCCTTCTTGTTTCTTGGCTTTGTATTTTATTTTGGAAGCCGCCGATTGGGGCGTTTGTCTGGCGGCGCCGGTCGTGGCGCGGAATGGTGAGGAGCGCGGGGCGTTGCTTTCGCTTTTGAAGCCGGGGCTGGATGGGAATGAGCTTTGGTTTTATATCGGTTTCTATATGCTGTTTCTGACATTGCCGGACGTGACGCGGACGGATGTGCAGACTTGGTACGTCGTCATGCTTTGCCTTGTGGGCGCGGGGGCGGTGTTTCGGCTTTTGGCGGCTTGGATGCCCGGCGCGTTTCGGTCGGCGGTCATGATGAAGGGGCTGGCGATTTTTTCGTGCGTCTCGCTCTTTTTGACAGGGCTTTTGGGGACGTATCTTTTGACGGGAAACTTATTCTCGGTGGCGGGGATTTGTTGCGGATTGTGGACGATGCTGGCCTGTTTCCAAATCGGCGCGCTGCAGGGGGCGGTGAAGGTCGTAAATCCTTTGGGCGAACGGCTGCGCGCGGCGTTTCTGGTGGCGAGCTTTCTGTCGGCGCTGGTGTATGTGATTTTCGTTTTCGCGCTGGATGCGGAGCTCGGCGCGGCTTGGGAAACGGGCGGGTATTTCTGGATGTCTTTCGTCGCGACGGGGGTGCTGTTTCTGGGATCGTTTTTCCTGACGCGGAGCCGCTATCCGGCATCGGGTCTCGCTTTTTCGTATGCGGCGTCGTTCTTTGCGATTGCGATGTATTTTTCGGCGTATGTCACGGTGATTCCGTCGGTGCACACGCCGGATTTGGTGGCTTTGAAGGTGGGGATGGATGCGATTCCGTCCGCGCTGTTGCTGGGAATTTCCGCCGTGTGGACGTCGGCGACTTTCGTCTGGCGGCTCTGGCGTAAAAAAGTGGTGTACAGTTGGGAGGATCATATCTGATGGCACAGCTTGTGAAATTGACGCACACGATTGATGAAATGTTGGAAGACATGGGGGTCAAAATCGTTTTGGACGGGGACGGGCTCACGGAGAAGGAGCGCTTGGAAGCGGAGAAAAACGGGGCGGTCGTCGAGGTGTCCGGGAAAGAGAAGAAACAAGATGTCTGAGCTGCGTGTACGGAAAATTCAGGAATTTATCAAGCAGGAGGTCGGGCGGCTGCTCCTGTCGGACGTGAAGGATCCGCGGCTGGGATTCGTCACGGTGACGGGGGTGAAGCTGACGGCGGATTTGCGCGACGCGACGGTCTACGTGAGTCTTTTCGGGAAGCCGGAAGAAAAAGAGGCGTCGCTTGCGGCTCTCGATAAAGCGAAAGGTTTCATCCGTCGGGAGCTGGGAAAGACGCTGCACACGTATCACACGCCGTCGATTTCTTTTGCGGAGGACACGTCGCTCGATTACAGTCTGCACATCGAGGGACTTTTGAAGAAGGTGATTCCGCCGGAAACGGGGGAGAAGGAGGACGGCGATGGTGCGGATCGGGAAGGCTGAGGCGTATCGTTTCCTCACAGAGCATACGAATTTTTTGCTCGTGGGTCACGTGCATCCGGACGGCGACGATGTCGGCTCGCTCGTGGCGCTTCAAAATCTTTTGCGTGCGATGGGGAAACGGGCGGACGCGGTGCTGGGGGATCCGGTGCCGTCGTATTTGTCGTTCATCCCGAGTGCGAAGGAAATCGGGACGGAAATTCCGAAGGAAACGGTCTACGACGCGATGATTTTCACCGATTTGGCGAATCGGGAGCGCGGCGGCGATTTTTCGTTTCTCAATGTCCCGACGCTTTGCATCGATCATCACGGGACGAATGAAGGCTACGCGGATTTCCTGTGGCTGGAAGCGGATTACGCGGCGGCCTCGGAAATGGTGGCGGAGCTCGCTTTCACGTACGATTTGCCGCTCGACGAGGACGCTTTGAACGCGCTCTACATGGGCATCGGGACGGACAGCGGTTTCTTCAAATTTTCGAATACATCCGCGCACACGCTTTTGATGGCGTCTAAGCTCGTGGAGCGAGGCGCGCGGCCGGCTTTCATTTCCAATCATCTGGACGTGGTGACGGAGGCGTCGATGGAGGTCTCGCGGCGCGTGATCGGGACGCTTTCGCGCGGTTACGACGGGAAACTGGCGATGGCGGAGCTCGACGCCGTTTCCATGGAGATGGATGGGGAAAATTCGGATTACTACGCGGACATTCCGCGCAAATTGGAAGGCGTGGAGCTCGCGGTGCTTTTGAAATACGAAACGGAGAATCGCACGCGCGTCTCGTTGCGTTCGCGGGAATATGCGAATGTGGCGGCGATGGCGGGGGAATTCGGCGGCGGCGGCCATGTGCGTGCGGCCGGATGTACGCTGGCCTGCCCGATGGCGGAAGCGCGCGCGAAACTCTTTGCGGCGGCGGAGAAATATCTTTGATGGACGGAATCGTCAATGTATTGAAACCGCCGGGCATGACGTCTTTCGACGTGGTGGCCGCGCTTCGGCGGATTTTCGGACAGAAACGCATCGGTCACGGCGGGACGCTCGATCCCTTGGCGGCGGGCGTCCTTCCTGTTTTTCTGGGGCGCGCGGCGGGGCTGATCGAGTATACGCCGCTCCGGACGAAGACGTATGAAGCGGAATTTTTGATGGGCTGGGAAACGGACACCGAGGACGTCTCCGGTCATATCGTAGCGCGCGGCGAGCCCGTGGCGGATTTCGCCGTCTGGGAGACTGCGGCGCGGAAATTTGTCGGGACGATAGAGCAGGTGCCGTCTCGCTACTCGGCGAAAAAGGTGAACGGGCGCCGGGCGTACGATATGGCGCGGCAGGGAGAAGATTTCGCGCTCCCGGCGAAGGCGGTCACCATTCAAAATTTGCTGATTCGGGACGTCGCGCCGCCGTATTTGCGCCTGTCCGTCACTTGCTCGTCGGGGACGTATGTCCGCGCGCTGGGACGGGATTTTGGGCGTGCGGTTGGCTGTCCTCTCACGATGTGTTTTCTCGTGCGCACGGTCTTGGGACCTTTTGCAATCGCCGAAGCGAAGACGCTCGAAGAAATCCGTGAGAATCCGGAGGGCGCGTTGCTACCGCCGACGACATTTTTGACCGATCTGATTCCCGTGGCGCTTGATGAAAAGGAAGCGGCGCGGTTTTTGTTGGGGCAGCGGCTTTCGCGTCGTGGCGCGGAGGACGGCATCGCGGCGGTTTCCTGTGGCGATGCGTTTCTCGGCATCGGACGCATTGAGCGCGGTGTCCTGCATCCGAAAAAAGTTTGGAATTGAAAATGAAAATCGTACATTCTTTTGCGGCGCTTTTGCCCGCGGCGCCCGTCGTCTTTGCTATCGGTTTCTTCGACGGTTTCCATTTGGGACATCGTCGGATTTTGACGGCAGCGGCGGATCTCGCGAAAACGCAAGGCGCCAAGCTCGGCGTAATCACATTTTCCCCGCATCCGGCGACGATTCTTTTTCCGGAGCGGGCTTTTGGCGTGCTGGAAACGGAGGCGGAGAAGGCGCAGCTCATGGAAGGGCTCGGTGTCGACCTCGTCGTCTCGCTTCCTGTCACGCGAGATTTTTTGGCGGAAAGTCCGGAAACATTTTTGGCGAAGCTCGCCGGGGTGCCGACACTCGCCGGCCTTGTCTGCGGCGAAAATTTCACCTTCGGCAAAGACGCCGCCGGGACGCCCGCGGAATTGGCCGCGTATTTCGAAAACAAAAACATCCCCGTCCGCGTCCTGCCGCTTTTGACATCGGAAGCCATAGAAGGGCGCCCCATCAGCAGCACGGAAATTCGCGCGCTCCTGCAAAAAGGAAATGTCCGCATCGCGGCGGCTTTGCTGGGTCGTCCGTATCGCCTGACAGGAGACGTCGCGCACGGATTCCGCCGAGGCAGCGATGTATTGGGATTCCCGACGGCGAACCTTGCCCTCTCCGCAAATCAAATTCTCCCCGCCGACGGCGTCTACGCGGCAAAAGTCGAAGTCGGCGGCGCGAAATTTTCCGCCGTGACGAATATCGGCACGAATCCGACCTTCGGAGATACGGCTCGCACCGTCGAGACTTTCATTTTACATTTCAACGAAATCATCTACGACAAACCCTTCGCCGTGGAATTTCTCGATTATCTGCGAGGAGAGAAAAAATTTGAAAGCCCGGAAGCTTTGCGAGCGCAAATTGAAGAAGACGTGAGAAAAGCAGTGAGAAATTAGCAGTGAGCAGTGAGCAGTTGGCGAGGCTTTCTTATGCTTGGCTTTTACGGCGTTTGAGATAAAGACATCAGACGGTCAGCCGTCAGACATCAGATTTTAGCGGTGGCGCTTCGCGCGATTTTTATAAAATTCGGCGGAGCCGTCACCGGAATTACTCATTGCTCATTTTCTCGCGCCTGACAAAAAAGCTGAGCACAGTCTGACGTCTGATGTCTGATTATCTGGTGTCTCAATCTTGCCTGACAAAAAAGCCGAGAATGCCAATCTGTGTACTATGTACTGTGTACGGTGTACTTTCTCAACCCAATCAAAAAACGACACGGAGAACATGCCGTGCCGTTTTTTGATTGCTGTTTCTTATCCGTTGATTTGATTTTCAAAAAATGAAATCGTTTCTTTGAGCCCCTTGGCGAGTTCTGTTTTCGGTGCCCAATCCAGCAGTTTCTTCGCGTTCTCATTGCAAAGGCTTGAGCGATAAATATCTCCCGGTCTCGCTTCGCCGTGAATGACGTCGACATTTTTTCCGCTTTGGCGGAGCATTTCGGCCACGAGGTCGTTCAGCGTGAGTTCCGTTCCCGTGCTGACGTTGCAGATGGCGCCGGAGGCTTTGGTGAGAGCCGCGAGGTTGGCCGCTGCCACGTCGCCGACGTAGATGAAATCGCGGGTCTGGCCGCCGTCTCCGAAAATGGGGAGCGGTTTCCCTTCGGCCAAAAGTTTTGCGAAAATATAAATGACGCCGCCTTCGCCGTGCGCGCCCTGCCGCGGGCCGTAGACATTGCTGTAGCGGAGGACAGTGTAATCCAAATCGTACAAATCGTGATAGAGCGCGAGATATTTCTCCGTCATCCATTTCGTGAGACCGTAAAAAGCCGTGGGCGCCGGAGTTTCCGTTTCCGAAAGAGGGAGCGTGAGATTGTCGCCGTAGATGGCTGCCGACGAGGCGAAAATCACTTTCCGCGTCCCCGTCTTGCGCGCCGCTTCGAGGACGGATAGGAGGCCCATGATATTTTCGTCGGCGTCGAAATACGGATTGTCGACGGAAACAGGCACCATCGTCTGCGCCGCTTCGTGATAGACAGCTTCAAACTTGTGCATTTCAAAAATTTTCTGCAGGCGATCCTTTTCGCGGATGTCCATCTTGATAAATTCGGCGTCCGGATGAATGAATTCCGTCGTGCCGGAGGAGAGATTGTCCAAAATCGTGACGCGATGGCCGTTTTCGATGAGCAAATCGGCGATGTGCGAGCCGATAAAGCCCGCGCCGCCCGTGACAGCGATATTCATGGTTTCCCCTTTAATCTTTCCGGAAACGGTAGCCCGCGCCCCAGACCGTCTCGATACGTTCGTACGGATGGCCTTCTTTGTCTTGCAATTTGTCGCGGATACGATTGATGTGAACGGTGACCGTCGCCGGCTCCGTGATGGGATCAAGACTCCAAATTTCTTGGAAAAGCTGATTCTTGGAGAACACTTCATTCGGATGCGACACCAAGAAATAGAGCAAATCAAATTCTTTGCTGGTGAGCGGAATGCTCTTCCCATTCAAAATGACCTGACGCGCTTTCGGGCGAATCGAAAGTTCGTCGATATTGATGGCGTCATCGGCAGTTTCCTTGGCGCGCACAATTTTCAGGAGACGTTCGTGCACGGAAATATGCGCGCGAAGCCGGGCGACGAGCTCCGTGGGACTGAAAGGTTTCACGATGTAATCATCGGCGCCGAGCCCCAGCCCGCGAATCTTGTCGAGCTCTTCCTTCTTCGCCGTCACGAAGAGAATGGGCGCGTCCGTCCTATCACGCATTTTCCGGCAGAGCGAAAAGCCGTCTTCGCCCGGCAGCATGACGTCCAGCAGAATGCCGTCAATCGGCATTTCCCTCATGACGCGAAGCGCCTCTTCCCCATTTTCCGCGATGAGCACGTCATAGCCGTTCGGCTCCAAAAAATCGCGTTCCAGCTCCGCGATGAGAGAATCGTCTTCCACGATGAGAATATTCATGCTCCTGTACCTCCTTCTAAAGGAATCCGAATGATGAGGGCAAGCCCCTTTTGATTTTCGGCGACGACCGTGCCGCCATGCAATTTCACAAGATCCCGAACGACGGAAAGCCCGAGGCCGCTTCCGGAAACGGTGTCCGGCGCGGTGCGAAATCCTACCTCAAAGAGCTGCGCGAGCGTCTCTTCGGGGACGCCCGGCCCGTCGTCTCGATACGTAAGGACCGCTTCCGTCCCGTCCGTTTTCCCCGTAAAGGAAACGACGGATTGTGGCGCCGTCCGATATTTCAAAGTATTACCGGTCAGATTGTCCAGAATGCGAAGAAACACATCGGCATCCAGCGGCAGTTCCAAATTTTCTTCCATCTCCGTCCGCCACGTGACTCGGTTTCTCTCCCATTTCAATTGATAGGCGGCAATATAATTTTTCAAAAGAGAGGAAACGGACACCGGCTTTTTCGCAACCGTCAGTCGGCCCGTCCGATTCAGCACGGAAAGTTCGGATAAGAGCGCTTCCAGATTGGCCGCGGCCAAAGCGACGGCCGCCAGATACGAATTTCTTTTTTCTTCCGTCTGCGCCTGCCCGTTTTGCAACGCTTCCGTGTACCCGATAACGGATTGGAGCTTCGACTTCGCGTCGTGAATGAGCCCCGCCATCCGCTCCGTTTTTTCGTCCGCGTCACTCATCCGAGGCAGAGCTCCACGGGGCAGTGATCGCTGCCGAAAATTTCCGGATGAATCGCCGCGACGGACACCGAAGGCGCCAAACGGTCGGAGACGATGAAATAATCAATCCGCCACCCCACATTCTTTTCGCGCGCGCGCATCATGTAGCTCCACCACGAATACGCGCCGGTCGCATCGGGATGCAGCAGCCGGAACGAATCTGTGAACCCTTCCGACAAAAGCCGCGTCATCGCGCCGCGCTCCTCGTCCGTGAAGCCGGCATTCTGCCGATTCGATTTCGGATTTGCCAAATCGATTTCCTCGTGCGCCACATTGAGATCCCCGCAGAGCACGACCGGTTTCTTTTCATCCAATTCTTTCAGGAAATCCAGAAACGCCGCTTCCCATTCCATCCGATACGACAGGCGCAAGAGCCCGCGCTGGCTGTTCGGCGTGTAGCAAGTCACGAGGAAATGATCATCAAATTCCGCCGTAATGACGCGCCCCTCCTGATCGTGCTCGGAAATCCCGATGCCGTAGGAAACGGAGAGCGGCTCGCGCTTCGTGAAAATCGCCGTGCCGCTGTAGCCTTTCTTGACGGCGCTGTTCCAATACAGCCGATAGTCCGGGAGCGAGAGCTCGATCTGATCGGGCGACAATTTCGTTTCCTGCAGACAAAAGGCATCGGCGTCCAGCGCGGCAAAGGATTCCGCGAAACCTTTTTTCATGCAGGCGCGAAGCCCATTGACATTCCAAGAAATATATTTGAGCGGAGTCATGGCGAGACCTTTCTTTACGGAACTATTCAAAAATTAAAATTTTTCGTATCAAAAGCAACAAAAAAGCAAAACAATTTCATTCCGCACGCATTATACAATATTTTTCGCCAAAATTAAAGACTTGTTTTCAGGTATAAACAAATTGAATCTCGGTTTTAGATTTGCGACACAAAGAAAGGACGAAGCAAAAAACATCGGTGTTTCTAAAGATTTTATTTCATTTCATGATATAATGAATCCGGTTTCATTCGGAAAATTATTTTTTTGATAAGGAGACATCAATATGAAAAAAGTTGTGGTCACGGTCATCGGCGCGGATCGCGTCGGCATCATTGCCGGAGTCTCAGCGGGGCTGGCCGCGCACGGGCTGAATATTTTGACCGTCTCGCAGACGATTGTGGACGGGATTTTCAACATGGTGCTGATGTGCGACATGGAAGCGTCGAAAGATTCGCTGCAAGACATTCAGCAAGTCATGGCGAAAATCGGTGACGAGCTCGGCGTCGAAGTCCGCGTGCAGCTGGCGGATATTTTCTACTTAATGCATCGCGTGTGACGGAGGCCTGCCATGCTGGATATCGAAGATATTTTGGAAACGGAGCGCATGTTTGACCAAAATAAATTGGACGTGCGCACGATTACGATGGGCATTTCTCTTCTGGGTTGCGCCGCGGAAGACGGCGACCGTTTCTGCGAAAAAGTGTACGACACGATTTGCCGTAAAGCGGAGCGACTCGCGGCGGTGAGCGCCGATATTTCCGCCGAGTACGGCGTGCCGATTGTGAATCGCCGCATCTCGGTGACGCCGATAGCCATCGCGGCCGCGGCCTGCGAAAATGTCGATTACGTCAAAATTGCCAAGACGTTGCAACGCGCGGCCGACACGCTCGGCATCGACATCATGGGCGGCTTCTCGGCGCTCGTCGACCGCGGCATGACGACGTCGGACAGAAAACTTTTGGACAGCATTCCCGAAGCACTTTCGGAAACGAAGAGTATTTGCAGCTCCGTCTCCGTCGGCTCGACAAAAGCGGGCATCAATATGGACGCGGTACGCCTTGTCGGACACATTGTGAAGGACTTGGCGGAGCGGACGCGTGAGCACGACGCGGACGGCTGCACGAAATTTGTGGCGTTTTGCAATGCCGTCGAAGACAATCCTTTCATGGCCGGCGCATTCCACGGCGTGACGAACGGAGACACGGCCATTCACGTCGGCGTTTCCGGTCCCGGCGTGGTGAAGCGCGCGCTCGAAGACGTCAAAGGCGCGCCGCTCGATGTCGTGGCGGAAAAAGTGAAGAACACCGCGTTTCAAATCACGCGGCTCGGCCAGCTCGTCGCAAGGCAGGCCGCCGACCGATTGGGCGCGCCCTTCGGCATCATCGATTTGTCGCTCGCGCCCACGGCGGCCAAAGGCGATTCCGTCGCGGCCGTCTTGGAAGAAATGGGCCTCGAAAGCTGCGGCGGCCCCGGCACGACGGCGGCGCTTGCGCTTTTGAATGACGCCGTCAAAAAAGGTGGCCTCATGGCCTCCTCCAGCGTCGGCGGCCTCTCCGGCGCGTTCATCCCCGTCAGCGAAGACCTCGGCATGATCGAAGCCGTCCGTCGCGGCAGCCTCTGCTTGGAGAAACTGGAAGCGATGACCTGCGTCTGCTCCGTCGGTCTCGACATGATTGCCGTCCCCGGAGACACCACGGCGGAAACCATCTCCGCCATCCTCGCCGACGAAGCGGCCATCGGCATGATCAACAACAAAACCACAGCCCTCCGCCTCATCCCCGCTCCCGGCAAGAAACCGGGCGACATGGTCACCTTCGGCGGCCTCATGGGCTACGCCCCGGTCATGGACGTGAGCCATTTCAAAGCCGACGTTTTCATCCAAAGAGGCGGCCGCATTCCCGCTCCGATTCGGTCGCTGACGAATTGAAGCAGTGCACAGTACACAGTGCATAGTGCACAGGTTGGCATGCGCGGCTTTTTTGTCAGGCAGGATTGAGACGTCAGATTTCAAAGGCAGAATTGAGATTTGAGAAGCACAATCGATTTCTTTTTTGACTTTGAGGCGTTTGGGAGAATAACTTTCTGCTGATAGAGATGAGAAAAAACGGAAGCGCTCCGCTCAATTTTATAAAAAAATCATCGCCGCAGGCGATTCCGCTTTCTGCTCCAAGCTCTAGACTCACAGCTCCAAGCTGTTCCTGCTGTAAGGGGACCCGCCTGTGCAAAATTCGCCGAGGCTCGCGCCGTTATTATCAGAAAAGCGGAGCGCCGAGGGGCGCCGACGCGTCTCGCGGCCTTGCGTGGTAAGAATGCGTCATGAAGTAAAAGTTGCGCGTATCGGTGACGTTAGCATTGGCAAGGCCGAGCGGCGGCGCC
>CAVHDO010000038.1:0-12288 GCA_963634795.1 Oscillospiraceae bacterium | reverse complement strand
GAAAGCGGTATCGCCTGCGGCGATGATTTTTATATGCGCCTTCGGCGTCCCATCATCCGCCTCCTTCGGAGGCACCTTCCTCCAAAGGAAGGCTAAATTTGTAGCGGCCTCCGGCCGCATTTTATAAAAAAAATCGCGCGAAGCGCGTACCTGAATTGCTAATTGCTAATTGATAATTGCTAATTTTTCTTCCTGTTCGATAAAACAAGCCAAGCCAAACCAAGCGTAAAAAAAAGGAGCCGCTTTAGCTAGGCTCCTTTTTACTATTTTACATTATGTTGTTATGTTGCGTCTGACATAAAAGCCAATCGCGGTCTGATGTCTGACGTCTGACCATCTGACGTCTCAATCCTGTCTGCCGAAAAGGGTAAGCATGAATCAGGCTGTGCAACTCATCTCTGTCAGCAGAAAGCTCACATCGCAAACGCCGAAAGAGCCAAGCACGAATCAGCCATGCATCCCATCTCTATTTTGCAAAAGCTTCACACATCAAACGCCGCAAAAGCCAAGCACGAATCAAGCTAAGCTTCTCGTTTCTATTACTCTTTCGACGCCGCAATGGCTTCTTTCAGATTCTTGGACGTGGTGACCGTTGCGCCGGTGTCGACGTCGCGCAGCGAGAGTTTTTCTCCGCGGAGGGCGGTGACGGCGGCTTTGACGGCGCCGAAGCCCATTTTGTACGGATTTTGGAGAATCGTCGAGAATTTGTATTCTTCCTTTTCGATGCCTTTTTCGATGTCTTCGCTCATATCGTAGCCCATGACGGCCACGTCGGTGCGGCCGAGTTCCATGACGGATTGCATGGCCGCGATGGTGCAGTTGTTATTCACCGCGAAGATGGCTTTGAGTTTCGGATTGGATTTGAGTGCATTCGTCGCGAGTTCTTTTGCGACCGCGTTATCGCCGTAGCTGATGAGATAACGGTTGTCGATTTCCCAAGTTTTCGGCGCGATTCCGTACCAAGCGGCGATGATGCTGTCGAGACGTTCCGATTCCGTGCGGCTGGAGAGATTGCTCGCTTGGATGGCGACGGTGATTTCGTCGTTTTCGGAAACGCCGGTTTGCTTCAAGAGATTGACCATTTCTTTGGCGGCGGCCGCGCCGGTCTGGAGATTGTTCGTCAGGAAGGCCGCGTCGTAATCCTGCGTATTGATCATGGTATCGACCAAGATGACCGGTTTCTTCTGCTCACGAATTTCTTTTGTAACTTCGGAAATACGGAGGCTGTCGGCCGTGCCGAGGATGAGAGCGTCCATTTTTGCGGGCTCGACACTGCGAATCATGTCGCGTTGTACTTCCCAGTTGCTGTCCGACAAGACGCCGCCGACATAGACATTCACGTGAGAGCTTTCGCCAGCTGCTTTCATGCCTTTCAAGACTTCCTGCCAATAGGGATTGTGGAAGGATTTAATGACGACGTAGACATTTTTCTGATCCGGTTTCACAGTCGTGATGGCTTTGAAATCTTCTTTCGTCGGCGCTTCGGCGACTTTTTGCAACACGCTCCCCTGCTGCGGTTTTTCCGTCTCTCCGCAACCGGAGAGCCCCCATACCATGACAGCGCACAAAGCAATGGCCAACCCTTTTTTCATAGAAACCTCCTGTAAAATGAGTGAAATACGGGTCTATCGGACGAAATAAGGCATAAGGAAACACTGTTTCAATCAAGTATCGGATACCGACGGAGGCAGTGCTTTTGATTGTCAACGATGACTCTTGAAATTTGCAAATGAATTTTAAGTTTTTCGCGGTATTTTCTACATAAAACGCTAAAATTCATTAAGCGATATTCTAACATAGAAGGAAATGAATTTCAACACCCAAAATAAAAATTCCGTTTCCGAAAAAAGGAAGCGGAATTTTTGCGAAACGATTTATTCAGGTTCGGCAAGGAGGTGACAGCGGGCTTTGGATTCCAAGCGTTTCACGAGGAATGTCGCGCAGGTGGCGCGGATGATTTGGTCGAGGAGGAGCGCGCACCAGCAGCCGTAGAGGCCCAGATCCATGACGTAGAGGAAGAAGGCGGTCATCAGCGGGCGCAGGAAGGTGATGGAAACGAAGGAATAGAGGGCGACTTGGCCCGTTTTCCCCGATCCGCGCAGGACGCCGGCGAGGAGGAGGGCTTGGGCTTCGGGGAAACTGACGAGGGCGACGAAAATCATAATGAAGGAGGCCATGCCCATGGAGGCGGCGTCGTCGGAGTAGATGGCGAAAATTTCATCGCGGAAAAACAGGGTGGCGATGCAGGCGAAGAAGGAGAGGAGAAGGCTCCATTTGAGTCCGCTTTGTTTATAGGCTTTCCAATCTTCCACGCTTTTTTTGCCGCAGGCTTGGCCGGCTGTCACCATGCTGGCTTTGCCGAAGCCGGTCATGAAATCGTAATAAATGTCGCAGATATTCATGCAAATGCTGTGCACGGCGAAGGGGATGGTGCCGAGCCCGGCGGCCATGCGTCCGAAGAGCACCATGCCGATGCGTTCGCTGCCCTGCTCGGAGAGAATGCTGCCGAAAATGGGCAGGACGGTTTTGAAATAGGCTTTGTCGGGAAGATAGGAGCCGCCGGCAAAGAAACGGTCGGCGCGCAGGATATATATCGTCCAGAGCAGAGTGAAGAGAGCGGCGCAGAGAGTGCCGATGGCGGCGCCGGCAATGCCCAAAGACGGAATCGGGCCGAGGCCGAAAATCAAAACGGCGTTCAGAAAGACATTGATGATATTTCCCGCGACATTCGTTTTCATGATGGCGGCGGTATTTCCGTAGCCGAGCTGCACGGCCTGGAGAATCAGCGCCAGCGAAGTGAAATAGACGGCGACGAGCGTGATGGGTCCGTAGATGAGCGCTTCGGCCATGTAATCGTCATTCGCGCCGAGAAGATAGTAAATGTCTTGCAGGAAAATAAAGAAAAGGACATGGAGAATCCCCATGAAAACGGCGCAGAGGGCGAGCGATTTTTTCATGACGTCCACGGTGCCGTCTTTATTTTGTGCGCCGACATTTTTGGAAACGAGAAGCGTCACGGTCGAAGCGAGCGAGCGGGAAAAGGCCAGCAAAATGAGCCGCGGCTGCAGGAAAATGCTGACGGCGGCAATCGAGAGCGTCCCCAAGGTGCCGACCATGATGAGATCCGCAGAGGCGAGAAGGACCATAAAGAGTCCTTCCAAAGCGGCCGGCAGAGCGATTTTGAGATATTGTCTGTCGTAGGTGTTCATAGAAATTTCGTTGTCCTTGTCGGAATGGGAAAAATAGGGAAGAGGGGAAACAGTTAGCAGTTAGTAGTTAGCAATTAGCAGTTGGCGGGGCTTTTTCTTGCTTGGCTTTTGCGGCGTTTGTGATGAAGGCTGTTCTGCTGACAGAGATGAGGGGCATGGCTGTGTCTTGCTTTCCTTTTTTGTCAGGCGGGATGAAGACGTCAGATGATCAGACTTCAGACGTCAGACTGTGATTTTCTTTTTTTGTCAGGCGCGAGATAGCTGTTAGCTATTGGCTGTTAGTTGTTAGCTGTTAGATAAAAGCGGAACGCGCTCTGCGCATTTTTATAAAAATCGTCGCGAAGCGACACCGCTAAAATCTGACGTCTGATGTCTGACTGTCTGACGTCTTGACCGCTATGTGTGCTTTAAGCTCTAAGCTCTCGGCTCTCGGCTCCCGGCTCTAAGCTCCCGGCTCGTTATTTTCCGTTTCCGGATGCGTGCGGCAGTAGCAGTCGTCGGAGATGACGCGGCGGCGTTTTCCGTAGTGATGGGTGTCAGTGTCGACGGTTTTCGGTTTGTAGAGCATCAGCATGACGGAGCCGGCGACGATGAGGGCGCCGCCCAGCCAGGAGAAGGGGCCGAGGATTTCATTCCAGAAGGCCCAGCCGAAGAGCACGTGAAACAAAATTTCACTGTACATTAAAAAGGAAACGACGAGGGAATTGACGTGCTGGAACGCCCAAGTCATGAACATTTGCGCAGACAGAGCGAAGAGCCCCAGCCCTACGACGAAGCACCAATCCGTGCCGTGCGGCAGGATCCACGTCTCGTTTCCGGAAATGGATAGGCCGACGAAAATGCTGAAGAGCTGAAAATAGAAAACGATTTCCGTATTTGAGCGGAATCCTTTTTCCGCCAGACGGCTGATGACGATGTAGGCAGCAGCCGAGAAAAATCCGCCGCCGATGCCGTAGAGCGTGTAGAGATTGAAAGAAGAAAAATTCCAAATCTGCACGACGCAAAGAGTTCCCAAAGCGATGGTGACGAGTCCCGGCACGGCTTCTTTCGGAAGTTTTTCTTTCAGGAAAAGCGGCGAGAGCAGGCACATGAAGAACGCGGCCAGCTGGGAAAGAATTTGTGCGTCGCCGAGCGTCAATCCTTCGATGGACAGGAAATAAAAGAAGAGGGCAATGCTTCCGAAAAGGCCGCGAAGGCAGAGCATGCCGATGTGTTTTCTCGTGAAGAAACGTTCTTGTGTCTGCAGGCAGAGAATCGGGATGAAGAGAAGTCCGACGAGGCCGCGGAAGAGCGTCATTTCTCCCGACGGCATATCCGGCAGCCATTTGGCGCAAGCGGACATCAGCGTGAAGGATAGCGAGGCCAAAATGGTGGCGACGACGCCCATGGTGATACTGCTTTTTCCGCGCTTTGTCGAGCGCAGTGCCATTTTTAGCCGGCGGAAGGGCTGATGGGAAACATTTTTCTTATGCATGACAATCCTCACTTTTTTTATGCGCCTATTGTAAAACAAAAGTGAGTCTTTTTTCAATGGGAAATTTGTATTTTATAATAAAAGATAAGAGAATCTTGATATTGGATTCGCCGGAAATATTTTTATATGACTGAGAAAAAATTTTCGGGAATCAGAAATCTATCGAAAAACTCATTGAAAAAATTTTTTGTTTTCCCAAAAAAGATGAGAAGAGTTGAAAACGAGCTATAATATGTATATATATTATAATATAATTTTCAAAATATTTTTCACGGCAAACAAATGTGAGGGAAATATTTTTCTAATTTAGTGCTTGATTTTTGGTAATGGATTTGATAATATAATGACGAATTTCATTTGCAAGCGAATGAAAAAGTGTCGCGGGAAATTTTTTTCGCGGGTTTTATCTTGCTTGCGCATTTTTTGGAAATCAATGGAATATTGATGGACATGGGAGGTGTTGAGTTTGTCGGTGAAGCAGATTGGGATGCGCTTGGGAGAGATGGTTTTGGTCCTGATTGGCATCAGCTTCATTACATTCTGTCTGATTATGTTGGCTCCGGGGGATCCGGTCCGGCAGATGATCGCGGGGAATGAAGATATCGTCGTCAGCCAGATCGAAATTGACGCCCTTCGCCACGAATTGGGACTGGACAAGCCGTTTCTTATGCAATATTTGGATTGGCTCGGCCGTGTCGTGCAAGGGAATTTCGGATTTTCTTTCATGATGAAGAAACCGGTCATCGATGCGGTCATGGAAGCGCTTCCGGCGTCCGTGATTTTGGCATTGGCGTCTTCGGTCTTCATGCTGGCTTTCGCGGTGCCGCTCGGCATTTATACGGCGGTGAAGCAGAATACTTGGTTTGATTATCTCATCCGCGGCTTCACATTTGCCGGCGTGTCCGTGCCGAATTTCTGGATGGGTCTTATGCTTCTTTGGATTTTCGCATTGAAGCTGTCTCTGTTTCCCATCGTCGGCGGCTCGGTCTCCGTGCAGAATTTGATTCTTCCGATGTGCACGCTCGGCATCGTTATGGCGTCGAAATATACGCGTCAGGTGCGTGCGACGGTGCTGGAAGAATTGCATCAGGACTACGTCATGGGGGCTCGCGCCCGCGGACTGTCTGACAGTCATATACTTTGGCGTGAAGTGCTGCCGAATGCATTGCTTCCGCTGGTGACGCTCTTCGGCCTCGCGCTCGGTTCGCTTCTGGGCGGCGCGGCGGTCGTCGAAATCGTATTTTCTTGGCCGGGGCTCGGCTACATGGTCGTACAGGCCATCACGTATCGTGATTTCCAGACGGTGCAGGCGATCGTTCTTTGGATTGCGCTCATGTACATGGTAATCAATTTGGTCGTGGATCTCTCGTATCAACGGTTGGATCCGCGTCTTCGTAAGGGAGGGCATGCGTAATGGAAAGCCTGATTAAAGGATTCAAGGAAAACAAGGCTTTTCGCTTCACCTCCGTCTTGGTGCTCTTGCTTTTGGCGATTACAGTCTTGGCACCGGTCATTTCTCCGTACGATCCGCTGGCGGCCGTCATGAAGGACGCGAACCAAGCGCCGTCGGCCGCGCATCTTTTCGGCACGGATAAATTGGGTCGCGATGTGCTCTCCCGTATTCTCTACGGCGCCAGCTACTCGCTCACCTCCGTCATCGCGCTCGTGTGTTGCATTTTCATCATCGGGACCATGATGGGCGTCCTCTCCGGCTATTTCGGCGGGTGGGTGGATACGATCATCATGCGTATCGCCGATATGATGATTTCCTTCCCGGGCGTCATCTTGGCCATCGCCATCGCCGGGATTTTGGGCGGTTCGCTCGTGAACGCGATGATTGCCCTGACTGCCGTGACGTGGACGAAATACGCCCGTCTGTCACGCTCGATGGTATTGAAAATCAAAAGAAGAGAATTTGTCGATGCGGCCGTCGTCTCCGGCGGTTCGCCCTTGCATATCCTGTGGGTGCACATTCTGCCGAATATTTTGCCGCTGATGGTTATTACGGCCGCAGCCGACGTCGGCGCTATGATGATGGAGCTCGCCGGCCTGTCCTTCTTGGGATTCGGTAGCCAGCCGCCGGCACCGGAATGGGGCCTCATGCTGAACGAAGGTCGTCAGCAGCTCCAGACCGCGCCGTGGCTCATGTTCTTCCCGGGCTTTGCAATTTTCCTGACTGTCGTGGTCTTCAATTTGTGGGGTGATTCTCTCCGCGACGTCCTCGATCCGAGAAACGAGGGTTGACGGAGAGGTTTCGGCAAGCATGGAAGCTGCCGGTATATTTCCTCTATTTCTTCTTCTATTTACGAAAGGAAGCGTATCAGATGAAACCGATTTGCAAGACTTGTGCTGTGTTGGCCGCTGCGGCTCTTTTGGGATTCGGCTTGGCCGGTTGCGGCAGTGATTCCGGAAACAGCGCCAATGGACCGAAAGAAACTTTGACCGTAGGCGTCACCAATTTTGCAGACAGCCTTGAACCGACCGACAACTACTTTGGCTGGGTCGTCATGCGTTACGGCATCGGCGAATGCCTCGTCCACTTCGACGACAAGATGAATTCGGAGCCGTGGATTGCCGAAAGCTGGAAAGTATCCGACGACAAGATGTCCTGGACATTCAAGATTAAAGACATTAAATTCTCGAACGGCACCCCGGTCACGGGCGAAGCCGTCAAGAAATCCATCGAACGTACCTTCGCCAAAGCGCCGCGCGCCAAAGCGATGTTTGAACTCGATCACATCGTGGCTGACGGCCAGAACGTCACCATTTACACGACGAAACCGGTGGCGACCCTTCCGGGCATGCTCGGCGATCCGCTCTTCATCATCGTCGACACCGAATCTGACGGCAAAGTCGATTTCGCAAAAGACGGCCCGATCTGCACCGGCCCGTACATGGTAAAATCCTTCACCAAAGCGAAGACCGAAATGGACGCGAATCCGTATTACTACGACAAGGTTCCGTTTAAGCACTGCACCGTGAATACCATCGACGATCCGAATACCCGTGCGATGGCTCTCCAGAAAGGCGAAATCGATGTGGCTGTCAATATCGCCTCCGGTGATATGCAGCTCTTCTCCGATACGTCGAAATTCACGACGTCCACTATTTCCTCCATCCGCGACGTCCTGGCTCGTATTTCCGTCAAGGAAGGCAAGCCGATGGCGGACAAGAGAGTCCGTCAGGCTCTTCTCCAATCCCTCGATCGCGACACGTACTGCAACGTCCTCCTGAAAGGCACCTTCACGCCGGGCGGCCCGCTCCTTCCGCCGTCTGTCGATTACGGTTTCGACGAACTCAATGCGTCCTATCCGGATAAGACGAATGTGGAAAATGCGAAGAAACTTTTGGCGGAAGCCGGCTGGAAAGATACGGACGGCGACGGCTACGTCGACAAAGACGGCAAACCGCTGGAACTCGATTTCATTTTCTACTCTGGCCGTGCGGAACTCCCGCTCTTCGCGGAAGCGACCCAGTCCGACGCCAAGAATGTCGGTATCAAAGTCAATCTGAAGAACGTCGATTACAACGTGCTGGACGGCATCGGCACCAGCGGCGATTACGACCTCTTGATTTCCAACGTCTTGGCGGAACAGGCCGGCGATCCGGAAGTCTTCATCAATATGTATTGGAAGACGAATGTCGACGGCTCGAACCCGCAGAATGGCTCCGGCTACTCCAATCCGGAATACGATGCCCTCTCCGATCAGCTCTCGTCCGAATTCGATCCGGCGAAGCGCAGAGAAATCATCATCAAGATGGAAAAGATCATTCAGGACGACGCCGCGACCATCATCTTCGGTTATCCGCAGACGAACATGATTTCCAACAAGTCCGTCAAGAATGCGAACATCAAACCGTGCGATTACTACTGGATCACGAAAGAAATCGCACCGGCTCTGTAAGATTCACAAAGGAAACGAAAAAAGTTTCCTCTGTCGATAGGGATTATGAGTACTTTATGAGGAGATTGTATGCTGCTTGAAGTCAAAGATCTGGGGATTGCTTACGGTGAGCAAGAACCCATCGTCCGGGGTGTCACGTTCAACCTGGATCAAGGGGAAATATTAGCCATCGTCGGCGAATCGGGATCAGGGAAAACCACCGTTATTCGTGCCATTCAGCACGTGCTGCCCGGCGGCGGTCATATCGCGGAAGGGCAGGTCATCATTGACGGAGAGGATACGCAGAAACAGTCTGCCGAAAAGCATAAAGAACTCTGCGGTACCACCGTTTCCATGATATTCCAAGACAGTGGCGCCATGATGAATCCCATTCGCACCATCGGCACGGAATTTCGCGAATATCTCGCCGTGCACGGGATCAAGGACGAGAAGGAAGCGCATGATCTCATGATTTCCATGATTGAAATGGTGCGCCTCCCCAATCCCGAGCACATTTTGGAATGCTACCCGTACGAACTGTCCGGCGGGATGCGGCAGCGCGTCGGCATAGCGATGGCCATGGCCATGAAGCCGCGCCTGCTCTTGGCCGATGAACCGACGTCCGCGTTGGACGTGACGAACCAGGCGATTGTCGTCAAAGAAATGATGAATGTCCGCGACAAAATGAACACGGCCATTATCATCGTGACGCACAATATGGGCGTCGCTTGCTACATGGCCGATTACGTCATGGTCATGAAGCAGGGACGCGTCGTCGAATACGGAAAGACAGAAGACGTCATCTATCATCCGAAGGAAGAATACACCCGGATGCTCTTGGCGGCGGTACCCAGCATGGGAGGTGAGAGCGCATGAGACCTTACGGCGAAGAAATTCTTCGGATGGAGAATATCTGCAAACTCTTTGATTTGGGAGACGGGAAACAGCTTGTCGCGGCTGATCAAGTGAATGTCTCTTTGCACAAAGGGGAAACGCTCGGCATCGTCGGCGAATCCGGCTCCGGGAAATCCACGCTGGCCAAAATGCTGACCCGCCTCTACTCCATGACGAGCGGGAAAATTATTTTCCACGGCGAAGACATCACCGATCTCAAAGGCGCGGATTTGCGCGAACACCGGAAATCCATTCAAATGGTCTTCCAGGATCCCTCCACCGCCTTCAATCCGAAACAGCGCGTCCGCGAAATCATTTGCGAACCGCTCGAAAATTACGGACTCATTGCGAAAAAAGACGTGGACGCAAAGGCGAAAGAAATGCTCCGCCTCGTCGATTTGCCGGAAGAATTTTCGGATCGCTATCCGAACAATATGTCCGGCGGCCAGCGCCAGCGTATCGCCATCGCGCGCGCCTTGGTCCTTCAGCCGGAAATCATCGTCTGCGACGAAGCGACCTCGGCACTCGACGTCTCCGTCCAGAAAACCGTCCTCGAGCTCTTGGCCCGTTTGCAGAAAGAAACGCACGTGGCGTACCTCTTCATCTGCCACGACCTGGCGCTCGCGAACAGTTTCTGCGACAACATCGTCATCATGCAACACGGAAAAGTCGTAGAAACCATTCACGACCTCCGCGAAGCGACAGATCCGTACTCCAAGAAACTCTTGGCGTCGGTCTTCACGATTGAGGAAGGAAAGAACAAAATCCTTCCGGATGAACTTTTTGCATAAAAGTGAAACAAAAAGAGAGCAACTCTCCGGGGTTGCTCTCTTTTTTTGCTACTTGGATTTTTTTCGTCAGGCGATAGAAAGTGCACAGTGCACAGTGCACAGGGTGAGTTGCTCAGCTTTTTGGTCAGGCAGGATTGAGACGTCAGACGGTCAGACGTCAGACATCAGACTTCAGCGGTGTCGCTTCGCGACATTTTTGTATTGCGCCTTCGGCGCCCCATCATCCGCTCTTACGGGGCCACTTTCCTCCAAAGGAAGGCTTAATCGGTGGCGGCGGCTGCTGAAAAACTTTTTCCCACATACAGTGACCATCACCTGGCGCTACGCGCCACCCTCTTCCTGAAGAGGGCTAATTTGTGGCGGCCTTCGGCCGCATATGTTTTTATAAAAATCGCGCGAAGCGCGTACCTGTCCTCAATTCTCGATTCTCTTCACTCAATTCTGATTTTCTGCTCCCGGCTCCCGGCTCCAAGCTCCCTGCTCTCTTGGGCGTGACATCTAAAGCTCAGAAATCATCTGACGTCTCCCTCTTGTCTGCCGAAAAAGCCAATCGTGAACAAAGCCGGGCCTCTCTTCCCTCTTCGCTCTTCCCTCTTCCCTCATTTCAGCATTTCAAAATTCGTCGCGAAAGAAGACGGCTTTGTGCTTTTGGGGAACCATTGGATTTGCAGGGGTTTCTTGAAAAGTTTTGCGAAATTGCGGAGGAGCGGGGCGGTGGCGTGGCGCTGGACTTCGCAAGTTTCCGCGTTTAGGAAGACGCGGAGCTCGGCGGTGCCGGGGGTGACGTGGCAGACGAGGCGTGTGATACTTTGCTCTTCCGTCTCATCCAACGCTTCGGCGATGGAGAGGAGGGAGGCTATTTTTTTTGCGCGGAGCGTGTCTTCTTCGGTCATGATGCGGAGGATGGCATTGGAGCGGAGGATTTTGCCCGGGTTTCCCCGATGGCAGGCTGCGGCGAGGGCGCAAATGCATTGCTCGCGGTGGGTGAGTCCGAAGAGGTGGGCATTCACAATCATGTAGCCGCTGTGGCGCGCGTGGCTGTAGTAATTGACGAGCATGCCGATGTCGTGGAGAATGCCGGTCGCCATGAGAAGTTCGCGGTCGCGCGGCGAGAGACCGTGGAGGCCGCGCCAGCCGTCGAAAAGGGTGAGCGCCATGGAGGTCATGTAGGCGACGTGGGCTTCGTCGTCGGTCGGAAGGGTGCGGAAATAATTTTCGGCGGCGGCGCGGAGCATATTTTTCACAGGCGCCGGGCTGTAGCGTTTCTCGTAATCGTAGTAGAAGAGGCCTTCGCGGATGCCGCAGCCGGAAACGGTAAGCGTCGCGGCTTTGGCCATTTGCGTGATGGCGGAAACGACGAGCGCGCCGGCGATGATGATGTCCGCTCGTTCGGAGGAGAGGCCGGAAATCCGTTTCCTTTCGGCGAGCGTCTTTTCGCAGAGTTCGTCGGTCATGGGGTAGAGGTCGGCGGTGGGCAGGCTGTAATTGTGGAGCTTTGGTAGGGGATAGCCGGTGCGCCGCTGGTGCATTTTCGCGAGGTTTCGGACGGTGCCGCCGACGCCGATTACGGGGAGTGTCTCTTTTGGAAACCAGGGAATCTGCGCGAGTTTCTTTTGGATGAAAGCGGAAATCTGGGCGCGTTTCTCCGGGCTGACGAAATCGCGGGAGCCGAAGGTTTCGGTGAGGGTGACGGCGCCGATTGGAATGCTGACGGAGTGGAGGCGTTCTTTGTTTCTGACGAGGGAAATTTCGACGCTGGCGCCGCCGAGGTCGAAGAGGAGGAAATCGCTTTGGTCGATGGTGTGAATGACGCCGGAAAATCCGAGCGCGGCTTCTTTGCGGCCACTGATGACGGTCATGGGGATGCCTGTCTTTTCATAGACGAGGCGCAGGAAATCGGAGCCGTTCTTCGCATTGCGGACGGCGGCGGTCGCGACGGCGCGGATGCGGGAAACAGAGAGGACTTTGGCGGCGTGTGCGTACACGGCGAGGCAGGCGAGCGCGCGTTTCTGGGCGTCTTCCGTGAGGTACGGAGA
>CAVHDO010000037.1:0-12881 GCA_963634795.1 Oscillospiraceae bacterium | reverse complement strand
CTCAGCCTTAAATGCTTACGTCACCTGTTCACGGAACTTTTACTTCAAGACGCATTCTTGCCACTTAAGGCTGCGAGACGCGTCGGCGCCCCGGTGCTTCTTTGTGTTTTTGACAATGTCGACGCGGCGCCGGCGAATTTTGCACAGGTGGGCCTCCTTGCGCGTTGCTTTGCGATTCTGTCACAAATTCAGTCGAAAATAGCAGCGTTTCAATCAACAAAAATATTCTTTGTGCTTTGCTTTGTTTTTTTTACAGCATCTCGTTTCAGCGATCCGTTTTCCGTTGACCGATAACCGAGTGTGAGTCACTTTACAATTCACGGGAAATGAGAAACGGTAAACGGTAAACGGTAAACGGTGAACGGATAACGGACAACGGACAACAGACAACGGAGAGCGGACGACAGCTTACGGACCTTTCGGCTCCACCACATACGTCACGTGATGCGTGTATGAGACCAGACCGGCCGGGGCGTTTGGGATTTTTTTGACGTATTGGATTTTCGTCACGTCCACGGACACCTTGCCGTCGTGCCTACCCTTGCTGTGATAGGCGGCGAGCGCGGCGGCTTTTTCTATCACCGGCTCCGGGACGTCCGCGCCGCCGGTCGCGATGACGACGTGCGAGCCGGGGATTTCTTTGGCGTGGAGCCAGAGATCATTTTTCTGCGCTTTTCGGAGCGTCAGATATTCATTTTGCCGGCTGTTTCTTCCAATCCAAACGGTATATCCGTCCATCGTGCGCGCCTCCGGCTCTTCCGGCGCGTTTTTCTTTTGCTTGCCCGGCTTCGCTTGCTGCCGATGCGGATTGACGCCCAGCTCCCGCAATTCGGCGCGAAGCGATTCCAGCGCGTCCCGATCCCGCACGTCCTCAGCGAAATAGGCCGCGTTTTGCAAATATTCCAGCCGCCGCCGACATTCTTCCTGCTTTTCCTGCCCAATCGCCGCCCGCGTTTTCATTTTGTTGTACTTTTTGAAATACAGCTGGCTGTTTCGAATCACGGAAACGGACGGGTCGACGGGAATCGTAATCTCGCCGCCCGCCTCGTCGAAAGGATTGAGGATCGTGAGCGTCTCGCCCGTCGGTTTCATATACGAATAAATTGCCAAAATTTGTCCGTAGAGATTGTACGTTTCCAATAATTTCGTCTCGGCCATTTCCTCTTCGATTTTGCGCAGTTTCCGCTCTTCTTTTTTGAGGAGGCTTTTGATTTGCTTTCGGAGCTCCTGCGCCGCGGCGGAAATCGTGCCGCCGTCCGTCTTCATCCGCTGCGCGAGCCAGGCAGAAACAGAAGAAACGTGCCGCCCTTCCGTGCCGGGCAGGGGGAGGAGCGAAGGAATTTCGCCGTTTTTGCCCGGATAGAGCCAGAGACCTTCCGCGCTTTCTATTTCTTGCGCGAGGGTCGTCATCGCGTGGGCGACGGAGGAAATATTCGTCTCCGTCAGCCGGTTCATCGGCGTCTTGCTGTCGACTCCGGCGCGGTGGGCGATGTCGGAAACCAGCGTGGCGGAGAGGCCGTTGCATTTTTCAAAAAGGAAATCGGAGAGCGTTGCGTCGTCCTGTGTCCCGTAGCGAAGAATCTCCGCCGTTTCCTCCTCTGTGAATTGCCGGAAATCGAGGCGCTCATTTCCTTTCGGAAGTTCGTAACGGCCGCCTGTCGAAAGGTCGCGGTACAATTTTTTGCCGCGGATGAGCACGTCCAAAATGATTTCATTTTCCGTCAGAATGAGATTCGGCGCGGACGGGATGAGCTCGACGTATAATTTTTTCGTCACGATGGCGCCGCCCGCTTCGATTCGGTCGAAGGAGAGGCAGAGAATGCGATCCAGCGAAATTTGCGCGATTTCGGAAAGCCGCGCGCCGTCCAAATGTTTCCGGAGCGTCATGCAAAAATTTTGCGCGGCGATGTATTTCTGTTTCTCTCCGCGCGCCGCGAGGCAGACGCAGGGCGGATTTTGCAGCGAGAGTATGAGTGTCTCGGCTGCGCGTCCCGGCGTGAAAAGTTCCAAGCAGATGACGCGCCCGTCCGTCTGGTGAATGTCCCGCACTTGCGCCGCGAGGAGCTCGCGTTGCCATTCTTTTGTAAGCGCGCAGAGCAAAAGGCTGTCGATGACCATATGATTTTCTCCTTTTTGTTTTTCTTATCTTATCACAATTCGCGTCCTGTGTTAAAATGATAGAAAGTTTTTTACGCAGGAGGCGGCAAATGAAATTTACGAAATGGCACGGCTGTGGGAATGATTTTGTTTTCGTGCACGTCCCGGACGGGGATGTGTCGCCGTACACCGCGCATTGCGAGGCGATTTGCGACCGGCATTTCGGCATCGGCGCCGACGGCATGATTTTTGTCCTGCCTTCCGACAAAGCGGATCTCAAAATGCGCATCTTCAATGCGGACGGCAGCGAGGCGGAAATGTGCGGAAACGGCATCCGCTGTTTTTCGCTTTGGGCGCGGGAGCTCGGGCTCGTTTCCGGAAATACATTTTCCGTGGAAACGGGCGCCGGCATTTTGATTCCGGAAATTTTGGCGGATGGGACGGTGCGCGTCGATATGGGGGCGCCGGTCCTGAAGGCGGCGGACATCCCGGTCGCAGGCTTCGGCGAGGGCGAGGTCGTCTCCGAGACGCTCTGGGTCGAGAATTTGTCACGCACCTTTGAATTCACGGCTGTTTCCATGGGCAATCCGCATTGCGTGATTTTCACGGACGATATTTCCGACAAGGCGCTCTGCACGTACGGGCCGGCCATCGAAAAGAATCCGCATTTCCCGAAAAAAGTGAATGTGGAATTTGTGAAACAGATTGACGAGCGCACGCTTCGGATGCGTGTCTGGGAACGCGGCGCCGCGGTGACGCTGGCCTGCGGGACGGGTTCTTGCGCGACGGGTGTTGCCGCCGTTTTGACGGGGCGGATCGAAAAGGAAGCACGGATTCTCCTGGACGGCGGGGAACTTTCGGTCGAATGGGAGAAGGGCGGCCATGTCTTCATGACGGGTCCGGCGCAGAAAGTGTTTGAAGGGGAGATGGCATTATGATCGCCAGCATGACGGGCTACGGTCGCGGCGTGGCGAAAAGCGATGTCGGGACGATGACGGCGGAAATCAAATCGGTGAACAGCCGTTTCCTGGAACTGTCTGTCCGCACGGATCTTTCGGCGTCTTTGGAGCAGGCGGCTCGAAACATTTTGAAGGAGCGCCTCGGACGGGGCAAGGTGAATTTGTCGCTCACTTTTGCGCCGGAAGAGGGGAAGCGGATCTATTCGGCCCGGGTCAATCGGCCGCTTTTGTCGGCGTACGAGTCGGCGTTTGCCCAATTGGCCGCAGACAAACATTTGAAAATCAAGAAATTGAAACCGCGCGATCTTCTGTTTCTTCCGGTCTCCGTGTTTGACGTCATGGAGATCGGAGCGGACGAAGACGCGCTTTTGTCGTTGGCGGAAACGGCTGTCACGGAGGCTGTCTTGGCGCTCGTGGCGATGCGGCGGGAGGAAGGCGCGCATTTGGCCGAGGATTTGTCGGCGCGGCTCGATTTTCTGTCGGAAAAAATCGCAGGGCTGAAAGCGTCGCAGGAAGGCGTCCAAGCGCGCTACGAAACGCGGCTTCGCGAGCGGATGCAAAAGCTCCTCGCGGACATGAATGCGGAGATTGACGAGACGCGTCTCTTGCAAGAAGTCGCCGTCTATTCGGAGAAAACGGATTACACGGAAGAAATCGTGCGCTTTGAAAGTCACATCGCGCAATTCCGGGATATTCTGCGAGAAGGCGGAGAAGTGGGCCGGAAACTGGATTTCCTTCTCCAAGAACTCAATCGCGAAGTGAACACCCTCGGCTCGAAAGCAGGGGAGACAGACGCCATCAACGACGTCATTATCCTCAAGACGGAGCTGGAAAAAATCCGCGAGCAAGTACAGAATTTGGAGTAAATCCGTCGCGTGCGTGTGTAGCTTCTGTGACAGGCAGGATGGAGACGTCAGATGATCAGACATCAGACGTCAGACCGTGATTGACTCTTTTGTCAGGCGCAAGATAGCTATTAGCTGTTAGCTGTTAGCTGTTAGACAAAAGCGGATGCGCTTCGCGCGATTTTAATATAAACAAATGCTGCGGAGTCGCATAAAAAATCGTCGCCGAAGGCGACACCGATAAAATCTGACGTCTGACCATCTGATGTCTGACGTCTTGAGCACGATGAGACACGCAAAGCAAATCAAATTAAAGGAGGAGATTTAATATGCCGTTTCAACTCATTAACATCGGTTTCGGAAATATGGCCGCCGCTTCTCGCCTCATGGCCATCATCAGTCCCGAATCCGCGCCGATCAAGCGCATGATCCAAGAATCACGCGAGCGGGGCGACCTCATCGACGTGACATTCGGGCGCAAGACACGCTCCGTCCTCGTCATGGACAGCGGACAAATTTTACTCTCTGCCGTGCAACCCGAGACGATTGCCAATCGCCTTGCGGAGCGGAATACCATTATTGAAAAAGCATCCATAAAAAACGAGGAGGCATGATGGGACAAGAAACGAAAGACGAAGGCGTCCTGCTTGTCATTTCCGGACCGTCCGGCGCCGGGAAAGGCACCATTTGCGCCGCCATCCGCGAAATCTACAAAGATTTGGAATACTCCACGTCCATGACGACCCGCGCTCCCCGGAACGGCGAAAAAGAAGGCGTCAGCTATTTCTTCCGCACGAAAGAAGAATTTGAGAAACTCATCGCCGAAGACGCGTTTCTCGAATACGCCTGCGTGTACGAAAATTATTACGGCACGCCGAAAAAATACGTGCTGGACAAAATCGCCGAAGGCGCGTCCGTGCTCCTCGAAATCGATATTCAGGGCGCCATGCAAGTCAAAGAACGCTATCCGAAAGGCGTCTTCGTCTACATTGTCCCGCCGTCTTTGGAAATTCTGTCCCGCCGCATTCACGACCGCGGCACCGACACCGAAGAAGTCATCGCCAAACGCCTCGCGCAAATTACAAACGAATTGGCTCTGGCCCACCGCTACGACTACATCGTCGTCAATGACGTCCTGGAAGACGCCGTCAAAAAAGTCAGCGCCATCATCGAGGCCGAAAAATGCAAACTGTCTCGCAATGAGCACGAAATCGAGCGCGTGTTCAATCAGTATATCGCCAAAGAAATTCCCGTCAAATGAGAGAAGAGAGGACATCCCATGTTTGAAGGAAAAAATATCGTTGTCGGCATCTGCGGCGGTATCGCGGCGTACAAAGCCTGCGAACTCGTCAGTTTCCTGCGCCAAGACGGCGCCGAAGTTTCCTGTATCATGACCCGCCACGCGACGGAACTCGTCACGCCGACCACCTTCGGCGAACTTTCCGGCCGCGACGTCGCCGTCGATATGTTTGGAAACATCGCCCGTTGGGACGTCGCGCACATCGCGCTCGCCACCCGTGCGGACGTTTTCGTCATCGCGCCCGCCACGGCGAATATGATCGGAAAAATTGCAAGCGGCATCGCCGACGACATGCTCTCCACGACCGTCATGGCTACGAAAGCGCCCGTCATCCTCGTGCCGTCCATGAATACGAATATGTACGAAAATCCCATCGTGCAGGAAAATTTACGGAAACTCGCCGCCCTCGGCTATTTGATTGTCGAGCCGGAGACGGGCCACCTCGCTTGCCACACGACCGGCAAAGGCCGCTATCCGAAGACGGAGAGTATCTTGGCCGCGCTTGAAAAAGCATTGTACGGGAAACGGCTGCTCAAAGGGAAACGCGTCCTCGTCAGCGCGGGCGGCACGAAAGAAAATATCGATCCCGTCCGTTACATCGGAAACCGTTCCAGCGGCAAAATGGGGTACGCCATTGCCCGCGCGGCCGCCATGGAAGAAGCCGACGTCACCCTCGTTTCCTGTACGCATGAACTTTCGATCCCCGAAGGCGTGAAAATGATTTACGCCCAAGACGCCCGTGACCTTCAAAAAGAAATGGACGCGCGCTACGACGAAGCCGACATCGTCATCATGGCCGCCGCCGTTTCCGATTATCGCCCCGTCACGCAGGCGACGCAAAAAATAAAAAAAGAAGACAACGATTCCTTGGAAATTCATCTCACGCAAAATCCGGATATCCTGTACGGCTTGGGACAGCGTAAAACGAACCAATTCCTCGTTGGCTTCGCGGCGGAAACGAATGACGTGATTGCGCACGGAAAAGCAAAACTTGCCAGAAAAAATCTCGACATGCTCGTCGCGAACGACGTCAGTGCCGAAGGCGCCGGTTTCAACGTCAGCACCAACATCGCCGCCATTCTTCACAAAGACGGAAAAACGGAAGAATTTTCCATCATGTCCAAAGAAAAATTGGGCCACGTGATTATTGAGAAGATTGCGGAGAAAATGTAAATAAAAAGGGGAGCTTGAAACAGAAAACATGCGATTACCTTTTAGCATGGACGTAAAAATAGTGTTCTTAGTTAAGCAAAATTAAAAACAGCTTCGCTTAGTTAAAGTGAAGTGGATAAAACTCACGGATTTTATCCCTGTTTACAAAAAAATTGCTATAAGCGCCGCAAACGAAAAGAAGGACTCCGACCCGAGCCCTTCTTTTTCTATGTAACAATAATCTTGCGCCTGACAAAAAAGCCAATCGCGTTCTGACGTCTGATCATCTGACTTCTGACGTCTCCATCCTGTCTGACCAAAAAGCCAAGCACGCCAACCTGTGTACTGTGTACTGTGCACTGGTATTCATCTTGCCTGACGAAAAGTCAATTACTCCTTATTCTGCGCCGCGTCTGCCGGGCTGGGGTAGAAGAACATGCAGCGATCCGGGCGGAAATCTTGGCTGCTGGCTTTTTGCAGAATGAGTTTGGAGAGAATCGTCTCGAAGTCGATGATTTCCAGCGGCGTCAGGATGGTGTCTTCGATGAGGACTGTGACGAGCGGGGCGACGACGGGCGCGTTTTCCGGGAGTTCTTCGCGCGGAATCGGCACGCCCAAAAGCATACGGATAGTCGCGACGTAGCGATCCATGGAATCAAAGACGGTGCCGCGGTAGGTATTTTGCCACAGCGTACGCATGAAATCGATGTGATAGAGATCCTGATTCTGATTTTGTTCTTCCATTTGTTTGCCTTTCTGGAAACAGTTTCCTTAAAACGTTTCCAATCCATTTTCCCAAAAGAAACGATGCGCATCACCGTTTCCTAAAAATTTTCTCTATTTTATCATATCCGGTGCGTTTCATCCATTGCGAAGGGCGGCGGCGCGTGCTATAATAACTCACGTGATGCGAGGAAGAAGAGAGGACATACAGGCTCCTGCAGAAAGCTGCCGGTCGATGCGAGGCGGCGGAGGCGTGTGTCCGCGTTCACTTCGGAGCTGCCGGCCTGAATGGAGTAGGGCGGGCGTGTCGCCGCGTTAAGGCGCAATGAGTACAAATCAGGGTGGTACCGCGGAATTTTTCGCCCCTCAATGGGGCGATTTTTTTATTGGAAGAAAGGGAGGACTTTATGGAAACCCAAATGAAACAGGATCTGGACGCGCTGCAGGAAAAAGCGCTCTCCGGCATCCGGGCCTGCGCGGATGAAAAATCGTTGCAGGACACGAAGGTGTCGTTTCTGGGAAAGAAGGGGCAGCTGACGCTCATTTTGCGTGGCATGAAAGATTTGTCCGCCGAGGAACGTCCGGTGATGGGGGCGCTCGCGAATACGGTGCGCGAGAAAATCGAGGCGGCGCTTTCGGAAAAGAGCGAGGAGCTGAAAGCCATCCGTATCGCGAAACGCATCGAGGAGGAGAAAATCGACATCACGCTCCCGGCGCGTCATCATCGGCAGGGTCACATTCATCCTTTGAATAAAGCGCTGCGCGTGATTATGAATACGTTCATGCGCATGGGTTACTCGGTGGAAGAGGGGCCGGAAATCGAGCAGGATTATTACAATTTCTACTGCCTGAATCTGCCGGCGGATCATCCGGCGCGTGATATGCAGGATTCTTTCTATCTGACGGAAAATATGAATTTCCTGCTTCGCACGCACACGTCGCCGGTGCAGGCGCGGACGCTCCAGAGCCGCGAGCCGAATACGCCGATTCGCATTATCGCGCCGGGGAAGGTTTTTCGCTGGGACAATGACGCGACGCATTCGCCGGTGTTTCATCAGGTGGAAGGGCTCGTCGTCGACCGCGGGATTACCTTTTCGGATTTGAAAGGGACGCTCGAAGTCTTCTTGAAGGAGCTCTTCGGTTCGGATACGAAAATTCGGTTCCGCGCGAGCTATTTCCCTTTCACGGAGCCGTCGGCGGAGGTGGATATTTCCTTTGCGTCGCGCATGCACGGGGAAACGAACGCGGATGAATGGCTGGAAATTTTGGGCTGCGGTATGGTGCATCCGAATGTCCTCTCGCTGAATCATTACGATCCCGACAAGGTGACGGGTTTCGCCTTTGGGCTCGGAATCGAACGCATCGCGATGCTTCTCTACGGCATCGACGATTTGCGTCTTTTCTACGAAAATGATATGCGTTTCTTGAAACAGTTCTGACGGGGAGGAAAGAAAAATGAATGCTTCATTGAAATGGCTGGGCACCCTCGTCGACATCGAGGGGCTGGATCCGGTGGAAATGGCGGAAACGCTGACGGTGGACGGGATTCCGGTCGAGCATATTCTGCACCCGGGCGCCGGGATTTTCGGTGTGTACACGGGAAAAATTTTGTCGATTGAGAAACATCCGGACGCGACGCATTTGGTCGTCTGTCAGCTGGATTGCGGGGAGAAAGGAAACCCGATTCAGATTGTGACGGGTGCGGCAAATGTGCGCGTGGGGCAAATTGTCCCGGTCGCGCTGGACGGAGCGCACGTACCGGCCAAGCATGACGCGAAAGCGCCGGGCGGTCTCACGGTGGGGGATACGCTCATTCGAGCGTCGGCACTCCGCGGCGTCGAGTCGGCGGGGATGATGTGCTCGGCGGGAGAGCTCGGCATCGATCCGTTTCTGTTCCCGGGCGTCGAAAAGGAAGGCATCATGATTTTGCCGGAGGAAACGCCGATTGGGATTCCTTTCACGTCGCTCTACGATTTGGACGATACAATTTTTGAATTTGAACTCACGCCGAATCGCGCGGATTGTTTCTCGATGATCGGGCTGGCGCAGGAAATCGGCGGCATTTTCAATCGCGAGGTGACGCTGCCCGCCGTCACGGTGAAAGAGGAGGGCGCGCCTTTCGACGGTCGCGGCGCGGTGAAAATCGAAGTGCCGGAGCTGTGCAAACGTTTCTGCGGACGCCTTTTGGAAAATGTGAAAATTCAGCGCTCGCCGGCGTGGATCGAGGATCGCCTCCGCAGCAACGGCATTCGTCCCATCAACAATGTCGTCGACGCGGCGAATTATGTTATGCTCGAATTCGGCCAGCCGCTTCACACTTACGATTACGATAAAATCGCGGGCCACGTGCTGAGCTGTCGGCTCGCGAATGACGGCGAAACGTTCACGACGCTGGACGGGCAGGAGCGCGAAATCAATCATAAGACGCTCATGATTTGCGACGCGAATGGCCCCGTCTGCATTGCGGGCGTCATGGGCGGCCTTGATTCGGAAGTGACGGCAGAGACAAAAAATGTCTTTTTGGAATCCGCCATTTTCGACAGTGCGTCCATCCGCCGCACGTCCCGCCGCTTGGGTCTGCGCTCGGAAGCGTCCGGCCGCTATGAAAAAGGACTCAATCCCGCCCGCTCGGCCGCCGCGATTGACCGCATCGCGCAGCTCTTGCAAGAGCAGGGTTGCTGCACCGTCGCGCCGGGAATGCTCGACTCTTATCCGGATCCGCCGGAGAAACAAATTATCCGGACGACCGTTTCCGCCATCAATGATTTTATCGGTATCGATATTTCCGCAAAAGACATGACGGACATTCTGACGCGCCTTCATTTCGGCGTGGAAGAAAATGACGGAAACCTCACCGTGACCGTCCCGGATTTCCGTCTCGATTTGGACGGGATGCCCGATCTGGCCGAAGAAGTCGCGCGCGTCTACGGCTATGCGAATATCCCGATCACGCGCCCGTGGAGCGGCATCGAAAAGGGCGTCATGTCAAAAGCGAAAGAAATCGTCATGACGATGCAGGACGCGCTGATTGCAAACGGCCTCTCGGAAGTGGAAACGTACAGCTTCTTCGACAAAGCGTCTCTGGGTGATTTGAATTTCCCGGAAGGCCACGAAGTGTACCACGCCATTCCCATTTTGAATCCGATTTCCGAAGAATATCCGGATATGCGCACGACGCTCTTCCAGAATCTGATGCGCGTCGTCAAATACAATCTGTCGCAGCGAAACGAAGAAGTCGCCATTTTCGAAGCGGGCATGGTCTTCCATCCGAAGGCGCTACCGCTTACCGAGCTTCCGGAAGAAGAGCTGCAGATAGCCGGTTTTCTCTGCGGCTCGCCGGAAGAAGTCGGCTATCCGAATGCGACGCGCGCCTATGATTTCTACGACGTGAAAGGCATCGTGGAAAACGTCTTGGCGGCGCTGGGCATTCGAGATTACACCATCCAAAGAAGCACGTACCCGGTCTTCCATCCGGGCGTCGCGGCGGAATTTGTGAAAGATGGGGAAATTCTCGCGACCTTCGGCGAACTCCATCCGCTCGCGGCCGAAAAATGCGACGTAAAGAAGACGCTCTACGGTTTCCTCTTCTCCGTCCCCGTGCTCGAAAAATTCTACACGACCGGCGCGGATTATCAAAAAATTTCCAAGCTCCCGGCAAATGTCCGCGACCTGGCGATTCTTGTCCCGACCGCGCTCACGAATGAAGACGTGCGCGCCGTGATAGAGAAAGCGGCCGGAAACTGCCTCGAATCCCTGACGCTCTTTGATCTCTACCAGGGTGAGCAGGTGCCGGAAGGAAAGAAATCCATGGCGTACTCGCTCTCGTTCCGCGACCCGCAGAAAACGCTCACGGACAAAGAAGTCGACGCGTGGATCGCCGACATCGTCGCCGCGCTCGAAGCCGCCGATTGCAAGCTGCGTTGATATTTCCGTTTCCACAAATAAAAAGCATTTCTCCGATGGGGAAGTGCTTTTTTGTTGCGGGGAAGAAAGGGATTCGGTATAATATTTAACATATTTATACGAAAGACGGAGGAAACTCATGACAGAAAATATTTGCGCGGTCGTTTTGGCGGCCGGAATGGGGACGAGAATGAAATCGGCGATCCCCAAAGTATTGCACAAAGTGAACGGCGTCCCGATGCTTTCGCAAGTCATTTCCGTTTGCCGCGGCGCCGGCTGCCGAGACATTTTAGCCATCACGGGATACAAGGGCGAGATGGTGCGCGAAGCCATTGGAAACGATATTTCCTATGCGGAACAAAAAGAACAGCTCGGGACCGGGCACGCCGTCCTGCAAACGGTGGAGTATCTTCGCGCGCGGGACGGCTACGTGCTCGTCATCTGCGGCGACACCCCGCTCCTTCGTGCCGAGACCGTCCGCCGCCTCATCGACGCTTGCCGGGAAAAGCAAGCCGCCGCGACCGTTCTCACCGCCGTCATGGAAAATCCTTTCGGCTACGGCCGCGTGCTCCGCGACGATGCCGGGCATATGACGCGTATCGTCGAGCAAAAAGACGGAACGCCGGAAGAACTCGCCGTCCGCGAAATCAATACCGGCACTTACTGCTTTCAAATTTCCGCGCTTCTCTCCGCGCTTCCGAAGCTCACCTGCGAAAACGCGCAAGGAGAATATTATCTGACCGACGTCTTTGAAATTTTGATTCGCGAAGGCCGCACCATCCTGCCGATTGTAGCCAGCGACGCCGACGAGACCATTGGCGTCAATTCCCGCGCGCAACTCGCCGAAGCCTCCGCAATTCTCCGCCGCCGCAAAGTCGAGGCGCTTATGGCGGACGGAGTCACCGTCATCGATCCCGCCGCCGTCTATATTGAAGAGAGCGTCACCGTCGGGCGCGACAGCGTCATTTATCCCGGCACCATTTTGGAAGGGGAGACCGCAATTGGCGAAAACAATGTCCTCGGTCCCGATACCCAGCTCACGAATGTCCGCTGCGGCGAAGGAAACCGCCTGAATCGTGTCTACGCTCACGATTGCACGATAGGAAACGGAAATGAAATCGGCCCCTTCGTCCATCTCCGTCCCGGCACGATTTTGCATGATGGATTAAAGATAGGAAACTTCGTCGAAGTCAAAAATTCCGAAGTGGGCGACGGCACGAAACTCCCGCATCTCATCTATTGCGGCGACGCCGACGTGGGGAAGAACGTCAATTTCGGCTGCGGCACCGTCATCGTCAATTTCGACGGCAAAGAAAAACACCGCTGCCAAGTGGACGATCACGCTTTCATCGGCTGTAACACAAATCTCGTCGCTCCCGTCAAAATCGGCGCCCGCGCCTTCACCGCCGCCGGCTCCACGATTACCAAAGACGTCCCGGAAAACGCACTCGCCGTCGCCCGTGCAAAACAGAAAAATATCGAGGATTGGGTGGATGGGGATACGTATAAAGAGTGAAGAGAGGCGTAGCTTTTTCTTGCTTTCCGTTTGCGGCGTTTGAGATGAAAACTTTTCTGCTGATAGGGAAGAGGGAAGAGAGGCATTGCCTTTTTCCTTCTTTTCTTTTGCGACGTTTGAGATGAAAACTTTTTCGGTGATAGGGAAAAACAAACAAAATGAACAAACGGAAGTGTTCTTACGATATAAATCGTAGGAATTGCTTCCGTTTTTTTATTTCCGTTTTTTCCGTTTCCGATTCCATTTTTCAAAAAATTTCTTTTCAAAAAATCGTTTCTGTTTCCGAAAAAAGGAAAAATTTGTGCTATAATAAATTTATCCATTAACATATTTTTTCGGGGAAGAGGGAGAGACGGCATGGAGATGGAAGACGAGTCCAGACTCAA
>CAVHDO010000036.1:0-12992 GCA_963634795.1 Oscillospiraceae bacterium | reverse complement strand
TCTGGAGCCAAATTTCGTCCAGCATACACCCTCCTCCGAAATCGAAAAAGAAAAAACTCGCTTCCGATTCCGTACCTCACATTATACTAAAATGAGAGGGGATTCGCAATGAAAGGGAAGAGGGAAGGGAAGGGAAGAGGAAAGGGAGGCAAAACTTTTTTCATTTTTCCGGACAGAGGCGTTTGTGATGAGGGCTGGCGCAAGATAGAGATGAGGGGGCCCGACTTGATTTGTGCTTGGCTTTTGCGGCAGGCCTTAAGAAAGTGCACAGTACACAGTGCACAGTGCACAGTTTTCGATGCTTGGCTGTTTTGTCAGGCGGGATGGAGACGTCAGATGATCAGACGTCAGACGTCAGATGCTTGCTCGGCTTTTTCCGTCAGGCGCGAGAAAATGAGCAATGAGTAATGAGCAGTTGAAAAGCGGAGTCGCTTCGCGACATTTTTATATTACGCCTTCGGCGTCCCATCACCCGGCCTACGGCCACCCTCTTCCAATAAAGAGGGCTAACCGGTGGCGGCCTTCGGCCGCATTTTATAAATATCGCGCGAAGCGCTTCCGCTTTCGTCTGACGTCTGATTGTCTGATGTCTGACGTCTCCGCCCCGCCTGACGCAAAAAGCCGAGCACGTCATCCTGTGCACTGTGTACTGTGCACTGTGTACTGTTGTCTGATGTCTGACGTCTCCGTCTCGCCTGACGCAAAAAGCCAAGCACGCCAACCTGTGCACTGTGCACTGTGTACTGTGCACTTTTTTCTCAATGTGAGAAAAAATTTCCCCAACAAAAAATCCGCCTCATTCACAGAAGCGGATTTTTTATTGAGCTGAAAATTTCCTTATTCTTCACCCGGACGTCTCGCGCTGTCGACCGCGACTTTGGCGCAGCGGGCGAGGGAGAGGCCGGTGCCGGCGGGGATGAGTTTCCCGATGATGACATTTTCTTTGAGGCCGACCAGGGGATCGGATTTCCCTTTGACGGCGGCTTCGGTCAAGACTCTCGTCGTTTCCTGGAAGGAGGCGGCGGAGAGGAAGGAATCGGTCGCGAGCGCCGCTTTGGTCGTGCCGAGGAGGAGATTGTGGCCGACGGCCGGTTCTTTTCCTTCTTCGACAAGTTTCCGATTGCCGAGGCGGTAGGTGACCATGTCGATTGTCTGGCCGGGGAGCCAATCGGAATCGCCGACTTCTTCGATTTTGATTTTGCGAAGCATCTGGCGGACGATGATTTCAATGTGTTTGTCATTGATTTCGACGCCCTGAGAGCGATAGACGGACTGGACTTCGGAGACGATGTATTGCTGGGTCGCGCGGACGCCTTTGACGCGCAGGAGATCTTGCGGATTCACGCTGCCGTCCATGAGCTTGGTGCCCGGCTCGATGACGTCGCCGTCTTTGACAATGGCCCGCTTGCCGAAGGGGAGCTTGTAGCTCTCGCTCGTCTCTTCGTTCGTGACGGTGACGATGAGGACGCCCTTGTTTTCTTCGGATTCGCCCACGGTGACGGTGCCGCCGATTTCGGAAATGAGGGCATGGCCTTTCGGTTTCCGCGCTTCGAACAGTTCTTCGACACGGGGAAGACCCTGGGTGATGTCTTCATTGGAAACGGTACCGCCGGTGTGGAAGGTACGCATCGTGAGCTGCGTGCCCGGTTCGCCGATGGATTGCGCGGCGATGATGCCGACGGCTTCGCCGATTTCGACGTGGCGGCCGGTCGCGAGGTTCCGGCCGTAACATTTGGCGCAGATTCCGCGGGCCGCGTGGCAGGTGAGCACGGAGCGAATGGTGAGTTTGTCGTAATATTTCCCAATCTCTTCGGCTTGCTCTTCGCTGATTTCTTCGTTCTTGTAAACGATGATTTCGCCGGTTTCCGGATTTTTCACGTCTTCGACGGACGCGCGGCCGGTGATGCGGTCGGCCAGCGTTTCGATGACACCGCCGCTCCGGATGATCGGGGTGACTTCGACGCCTTCGACTTCGTCCATGTGAATGCGGACAAAAGGCACATCGGCTTCCAAAAGTTTCTTGGCCGCTTTCACATTAATTTTCGTGCCGTCGGGCAGGATTTCTTCGCCGCGACGGGTGAGCGCCGCGCCTTCCAAATGTTTGCCGAGATAGCGTCCCGTGAGGTCGGCGAGGAGGCGCTCTTCCATCTTGGCCTGCTCTTCTTCCACGCCGAGGTCATACGTCGCCGGCTCCGGTTCTTCCGCACCTTCTTCATAGGGCGGCGTGACGGTGATTTGATGAATGAGACGACGATTCAAAAGCGTGATGTCTTCGTCGGTCAAGACGTGCCCTGCCACGAGGAGAATGTCGCCCGTCTTCGGATCGACGACGTCTTCGGTGACGAGCGCATCGATGAGCTGCGGACGCAGTTTCCGGATGGTATCTTTCGCGGCATTGGCGGCGCGCAGTATTTCCTTATCGAAATCAATCGTCACGATGTCGCAATCGTCTTCGCGGACAATGACATCTTGGGAAACGTCGACGAGACGGCGGGTGAGGTACCCGGAGTCCGCCGTACGGAGCGCGGTATCGGCGAGCCCTTTGCGGGCGCCGTGCGCACTGGTGAAGTAATCGAGGACCGTGAGGCCTTCGCGATAATTCGCTTTGACCGGGAGTTCGACCGGGCGGCCGGACGTATCGGCGATCAGCCCGCGCATCCCAGCGAGCTGGCGCATCTGGCTGTCATTGCCGCGGGCGCCGGACTGGGCCATCATGGTGAGCGGATTGAAGCGTTTCATACTTTCCTTCATCGCTTCGCCGACTTCGTCCGTCGCACGGCTCCAAATGTCGATGACTTTCTTGTAGCGTTCTGCTTCCGTGATGAGACCGCGGCGGAAGAAGGTCTTCACCTTTTCGACTTCGGCATCTTTTTCGGCGATGATCGCGTTCTTGCTTTCCGGCACGGCGACGTCATTGATGCCGATGGAAATCCCGGAAATGAGCGCGTAATGGAAACCGAGGGATTTGATGCTGTCCAACAGTTCGCCCGTCGCTTTGAAACCGAGTTTCCGGAAACAGGTATTGACGAGTTTCCCCATTTGTTTCTTGTCAATGACGACACCCAAACATTCGCGGCCGTCGCTTCTCTTGTGGAAGGCGCGGAGCTCTTCGGGAATGGCGTAGTTGAAAATCACGCGACCCGGCGTCGTGATGACGAGCCCGTGACCCGGAATTTCCATCCGAATGAAGGAATGCAAATATTCGAGACCTTTGTCTTCGTCCTTGGCCGCGGTGTAGGCGAGCATAATTTCATCGTAGCCCGTGAAGAGCGGGAGCCGATCGTAATCGACCGCGTCCTCGTCCTCTCTCGTGATGGTGAGGTAATAGCTTCCCAAAATCATATCCTGCGACGGAATGGCGACCGGTTTGCCGTCTTTCGTCGAAAGAATATTGTTCACGGAAAGCATGAGGGTGCGCGCTTCTTCCTGCGCTTCATTGGAAAGCGGCAGGTGGCAGGCCATCTGATCGCCGTCGAAGTCGGCATTGTAGCCCGGGCAGACGAGCGGATGCAGCTTGATGGCGCGTCCTTCCCAGAGAATCGGCTCAAAAGCCTGAATGCCGAGACGGTGCAGCGTCGGTGCGCGGTTCAAAAGCACGGGATGATTTTTGATGACATCGGCCAGGACGTCCCAGACTTCCGGCGCGAGTTTATCGACTTTTTTGCGCGCGACTTTGAGATTGTTCGCCATGCCGCGGTCGATGAGCTCGTGCATGATGAAGGGTTTGAAAAGCTCGACGGCCATTTCTTTCGGCAGGCCGCACTGGTACATTTTGAGCTCCGGACCGACGACGATAACGGAACGGCCGGAGTAGTCGACGCGTTTCCCCAAAAGGTTTTGACGGAAACGGCCCTGCTTCCCTTTCAGCATATCGGAGAGGGATTTCAGCGCACGGTTTCCGGGCCCCGTCACGGCGCGTCCGCGGCGCCCGTTGTCAATCAAAGCGTCGACAGCTTCCTGGAGCATACGCTTTTCATTCCGGACGATGATTTCCGGCGCGCCCAAATCCAAGAGTCTCTTCAGACGATTGTTTCTGTTAATGACGCGGCGATAGAGATCATTGAGATCGCTCGTCGCGAAACGCCCGCCGTCGAGCTGTACCATCGGGCGCAAATCCGGCGGAATGACGGGGATGACCGTCAGAATCATCCATTCGGGGCGATTGCCGGAATGAATGAAGGATTCCACTTCTTCCAAGCGGCGAATGCTGCGCGCGCGACGCTGTCCGCTGCTGGAATGGAGATCTTCTTTCAGCTCGGCTTCGAGTTTTTCGAGGTCGATTTCTTTCAAAAGCGTCTGAATCGCTTCGGCGCCCATGGCCGCTTTGAAAGAATCTTCGCCGTATTTCTCAATCGTTTCCCGGTATTCGGATTCCGTCAGAATCTGCTGTTTCGTCAGATTCGTGCTGCCCGGATCGAGGACGATGTAAGCGGCAAAGTACAGCACACGCTCCAGCGCGCGCGGGGAAATATTCAAAATGAGCCCGATGCGGCTGGGGATGCCTTTGAAATACCAAATATGGGAAACGGGGCACGCCAAATCGATATGCCCCATGCGCTCGCGACGCACTTTGGAGCTCGTGACTTCCACGCCGCACTTGTCGCAGATGGTGCCTTTGTAGCGCATTCTTTTGTATTTTCCGCATTTGCATTCCCAGTCCTTGGACGGTCCGAAAATTTTCTCGCAGAAAAGTCCGTCGGTTTCCGGTTTCAACGTCCGGTAATTGATGGTTTCCGGCTTTGTGACCTCACCGTGGGACCAAGCCCGTATCGTATCCGGGGAGGCGATGCCGATTTGCATGGAGTGAAACTCATTTACATCTAACACTTAGGATACCGCTCCTTTCCGGGAATGTCAGTCTTCCGAGGCGTCCGAATTGTCTTTGTTCGGATCGTCGGTAATGGTGTAATCAATCTCTGTGTCATCGCTCTTTTCGTACGCTTCGGCGGCGTCGTCCGCATCCAAAACGTCGGCCAAAATATCCGCCGCGCCTTCGCTGTCGCGTCCTTGCACTTCTTCTCTGGAAACGGACAGGGAGTCGTCTCCTTCCATGACTTCGAGGAGCTCTTTCTCCTGCGCCTGCTTTTCGGCCATGGCGCGATCCGCTTCCTTGTCGTCGCGGTCGAGGCGGCGATCGTTGAAAGAGGTCTCGAAATCATCTTCGTCGAGTTCCTTCATGACGACTTCTTCGCCGTTTTCATTCAGAATGCGGACATCGAGGCCGATGGATTGCAATTCTTTCATGAGGACTTTGAAGGATTCCGGCACGCCCGGCGACGGAATGTTTTCGCCCTTGACGATCTTTTCGTACGCACGCACGCGGCCGACGACGTCATCGGATTTCACCGTCAAAATTTCCTGCAAAGTATAGGCGGCGCCGTAGGCTTCCAGCGCCCAGACTTCCATTTCGCCGAAACGCTGCCCGCCGAATTGGGCTTTGCCGCCCAGAGGCTGCTGTGTGACGAGGGAGTAAGGACCCGTGGAGCGAGCGTGAATCTTATCATCGACGAGATGGTGGAGCTTGAGCATGTATTTCCAGCCGATGGTGACGGGATTGTCGAGCTTTTCGCCCGTGCGGCCGTCGTAGAGAATGCTCTTCGCATTGGCCGGCAAATTCGCCGCACGCAGCGTTGTCGCCAAATCTTCATCACGGCAGCCGTCAAAGACCGGCGTCGCGATGTGAATGCCGTCCCGATCCGGCTCAGGCATCCCGTATTTGTCGAAATCGTAACCGGCTTCGCGGAGGCGTCTCTCCACATCGGGATCCTTGGCGCGGATTTCTTCGCCGAGCGCATGGCAGGCCCAGCCGAGATGAATTTCCAAAATCTGGCCGATATTCATACGAGACGGCACGCCCAACGGATTCAGCACCAAATCGACGGGGCGTCCGTCCGGCGTAAAGGGCATATCTTCAATCGGCATGACACGGGAGCACACGCACTTGTTTCCGTGGCGGCCGGCCATTTTATCGCCTTCGTGAATTTTCCGTTTCTGCGCGATGTAGACGCGGACGCTCTTATTCACGCCGGGAGACAGCTCATCGCCGGCTTCGCGCGAAAAGACTTTCACGTCCACGATTTTCCCGAATTCCCCATGCGGCACGCGGAGCGACGTATCGCGCACTTCGCGTTCCTTGTCGCCGAAAATGGCACGGAGAAGCCGTTCTTCCGGCGTGAGCTCCGTTTCCCCTTTCGGCGTGACCTTCCCGACCAAAATATCGCCCGGACGGACATCGGCGCCGATGGAAATGATCCCATTCTCATCGAGATATTTGATGGCGTCTTCGCCGACAGACGGCAGCTGGCGCGTGATTTCTTCATTCCCCAGCTTCGTGTCGCGCGCGTCGCACTCGTATTCCTCGATATGAATGGATGTATACAAATCTTCTTTGCAAAGACGCTCGGAAATCAAGACGGCGTCTTCGTGGTTGTAGCCTTCCCAGGAAACGAACGCCACGAGCACATTCTGCCCGAGCGCCAATTCCCCGCCGTCAGTCGCCATGCCGTCCGCAAGCGTCTGCCCCGCTTCGACGCGATCGCCTTCGGAGACAATCGTTCGCTGATTGATGCACGTGCTCTGGTTCGAACGCATGAATTTCGTGAGCGGATATTCGTCCACTTCGCCTTTGTCCGTGCGGACCGTGATCGAAGTGCCGTCGATTTTCTTCACGACGCCGGAGCGCTTCGCCAAGACGCACACGCCGGAGTCCTGCGCCGCGACAAATTCCATCCCGGTGCCGACCAAGGGCGCCGTCGGGCGGAGAAGCGGCACAGCCTGGCGCTGCATGTTCGCGCCCATGAGAGCACGGTTCGTATCGTCGTGTTCCAAGAACGGAATGAGCGAAGTCCCGATGGAAACGACCTGCTTCGGCGAGACGTCCATCAGACTGACTTCCGTCGCATCCGCTTCCAAAGGATCCGCGCCGCGACGGGCCGTGACGTTTTTATTCACAAAATGATTGTCCGCATCAAGCGGTTCGGACGCCTGCGCGATAATTTTATCTTCTTCGATGTCGGCCGTGACATATCTGCATTCCTCGGTGACGACCGGATTTTCCGGATCCGTCCGATCGATTTCGCGGTACGGCGTCTCGATGAGCCCGTAGCGATTGATGATCGCAAAATTCGCCAAAGAAGAAATCAAGCCGATATTCGGACCTTCCGGCGTCTCGACGGAGCACATGCGGCCGTAATGCGAATAATGCACATCGCGGACTTCGAAACCCGCACGCTCACGGGACAGCCCGCCCGGTCCCAAAGCGGAGAGACGGCGCTTGTGCGTCAATTCCGCCAAAGGATTCGTCTGATCCATGAACTGGGACAGCTGCGAACTGCCGAAAAATTCCTTGATGGCCGCGACGACCGGGCGAATATTCACCAGCGCCTGCGGCGTCATTTTATCTTCATCCTGCGTCGTCATCCGTTCGCGCACGACACGCTCCATGCGGGACAGACCGATGCGGAACTGGTTCTGCAAAAGCTCGCCCACGCAGCGAACGCGACGGTTTCCCAGATGATCGATGTCATCCGTCTCCCCGATGCCCTGCATGAGATTCAAAAGATAGCCGATATTCGCCACCATATCCTCGGGCTTCAGCGTTCGGTCGGAATCTGGTAGATTCGCGTCATTGCAGACAATCTTCACTTCCGTGCCTTCGCCGTTTTCCATCAGGATCGACGTCATGCCCGGATGCGCAAAGACACCGCTTTTTTCCAATTTCTCAATCGCTTCGGCATCGACAAGCACGCCCGTCTCCAGAATGACTTCGCCCGTTTCCGTATTCACAATCGGCTCCGCCGTCACGAGATCCCGGATGCGATTCTTCCAGCCAAGCTTCTTGCCCGCTTTGTAACGGCCGACCTTCGCCAAATCATAGCGATGCGGATCGTAAAAGAGATTGTGCAAAAGCGTCGTCGCCGATTCCACCGTCGGCGGTTCGCCCGGACGGAGTTTCTTGTAAATTTCAATCAGCGCTTCCACGCGATTGTGCGTCGGATCCTTTTCGAGCGTCCGCTGAATGTGCACATCCTGCCCGTACAGATCCAGAATGGCCTCATTCGTCTCCCAGCCGAGCGCGCGCAGCAAAATCGTAGCCGGCATTTTGCGGTTCCGATCGATGCGAATGGAAACCGTCCCATTGGCATCCGTTTCCAATTCAATCCACGCACCGCGATTCGGAATCACCTGCCCGCTGTAAATGTATTTCCCGAGATTGTCCTGCTCACGCGAAAAATACACCCCCGGCGAACGGACGAGCTGCGAGACGACAACACGCTCCGCGCCATTGATCACGAAAGTCCCCGTCGACGTCATGATGGGGAAATCGCCCATGAAAAGATCCGGATTTTCCTTGATTTCACCCGTCTCATGATTGACGAGACGCGCACACACGCGAAGCGGCGCGCTGTACGTCATCGCCTTCGCGCGGCATTCGTCAATCGTCGCGTCCGGCTCCTCAAAGCGATAATCCAAGAAATACAGCCCCCACTTGTGACCGCTGTCCTCGATGGGGGAAATATCATCCAATACATCCCGCAGGCCTTCCTTTTGGAACCATTCGTAGGATTTCGTCTGCAGGTCGAGCAAATGCGGCATTTTCATGACGTCAATGGCTCTTGCGTACGTATACCTCTTGCGCGTGCCCACCTTTTCGGGTCTGAACATCCTTTTTCCTCATCCTTTCCTTTGTCAATACGGGAAATATGAGGAAACGCCCGTGAAACCGAAACCGATCCCACCGACACTTCCCCAACCATGCGAGCGCCAAAAGATTTCCCTCTTGACATTCTCGCCGAAACCGGCTTTTCGCGAAAATTTCCGCTTTTTTGCCGCAATCGTCTGAATTTTATTCATCGTGAGTTGATATGATAACACAAAAACAAGAAAAATGACAATCTTTTTCTACAATTTCGCCCCAAAATCCCCATATGAAAATTTTCTTTAGCTCATTATCAAAAATTTCTTCATATAGAAAATTTTTTCGCCCTTCCTGAAATTTTTTATAACACCGAACTTTCCGGGATATCTTTATCCCCACTTTTCCCCAATTCCATCGCCTTTTCAGAAATTTTCTCCCCAAAACTCTCACAAAAAAACTGTGAGAAAAAATTTTCATTTCCTCACAGCCTTCCGTTATCCGTTGTCAGTTGTCAGTTGTCCGTTGTCCGTTCATCACATCCGATGAAAAACGAAATCCTCACGCCTGACAAAAAAGCCAAGCAAGGTCTGACGTCTGAAATCTGACATCTGACGTCTCAATCCTGCCTGACGCAAAAAGTCAATCGCGGTCTGACGTCTGACGTCTGATCATCTGACGTCTCCATCCTGCCTGACAAAACAGCCAAGCACCCCAACCTGTGCACTATGCACTGTGCACTATGCACTGTGCACTGTGCACTTTATATTTCACATCCTCAGCTTCGCATTCCAAATATTTTCATACAAATACGCCGCACCGCGGAGGCCGCAGAGGGGCGAGTCCGAAAAATGCACTTCATCCGCCGACGGGAGCGCGATGTGGACGGCGGCGAATGATTTTCCCATCCGTCGGAGCTGCTGCGTCTCATGCGAGGAGGACAGCACGAGGCCGCCCTGCCATTCTTCATAATCTTGCTTCATCACGGCGTCGCCCTCGCCGACTTGGCGGATTGCGTCCGTTGCCGGCGTCGTTTTTTCGCTTTTCGCCTGCAAATGCAAAATCAGTTTCGCCGTGTCCGCCCATTCGCCGCGAACGGTCTCGGCGATTCCGAGCGCTTCGGACGGCGGCGCGGAAATCAAAATTTCATCAAACCACAGCGGCCCCCAGAGCGATTCCAGATTATTTCCCTTTCGCAATAAAAATTCTTTCAGCCGATTCGCCTTTTCTTGCAGGGAAACGGGCACCGCGACGCCCAATGTTTCACAAATTTTCGCAAGCCACGCGAGCGTCCCGTCCGTGCCGTATGGAAGACCGACTGACAGATAGGGGATGCCAAAATCTTTTTCCATTTGCCGCGCCAAAGAGAGACCCAGCTCGTCACGCACCACGACATTCAAGGCGGCGCGCGGCGCGTCCATGATTTCTTCCCACGTGCTTCCCGCGCCCGGCATCGAGAGGACGGAAATGCCCGCTTCCGAAAGGAGCGAGAAAATTTCCGCCGCGTCTTCGCGCCCTTTCATATGCACCGTCGAAAGCCCCAGCACATTTACCGCCATTTCTTTTCGCGCGCCCGGCTTCATTTCCTTTTCGACGCGAAGCGACGCCGCCGCAAATCCGGCCTCGAAACTGCCCAAGAGCCCGCCGCCGTCCATCGCGTACACCGGCCACGGCAATCCCGCGCGGTCCGCGATGCCCTGCATATCGTCGCCGACAAGGCTCACGCTGCAATTCGTTTCCGCAAATACGCGCTTCGGTTTCGCATTTTGCCGAATGAATTCAAATCCGGCCAAAAGATCCGCTTCCGTCCCGTAGACCAGCGATTGCGGACTCGGCTGCGTGCAAAAAAAGCGCCGCGCCGCCATCGGATTTTCGTTGTCCACGTATTTCATCGCGTAAAAATAGCACCAGAGCGGCCCATTGATCAGCGTGAAACTGTCCGGAATCGAATCGAAAAACGCCGCCGCGCCCGTCAATGCGCACGTGCCTCCGTGCCGACACGCCGCTTCCCATTCACACCGTGACATACGCGACGCCCCCTTTCTCTCCGTAGCGACAAAGCAGGCGATACACCGCCCGCATCTGCGCGATTTCCCCCTCCGTCCCGACGAGCGGCACCATGGGAATGAAAAGTTGCCGCGTCTTCGTATTGAAAACTTCGTTCGTCGTCAGGAAAATATCCGCGTCGTCGATGACCGCCTGTCCGGCCTCCGCTTCGTAGACAGAAACGGCGCCGAAAGAGGAAACTTTCTCCCGGATGGCCGCTTTCTCTTCTTCCGACAAATTCCCGAAAAAGACGACGCCCGTCGTTTCCATCTCCAGCCGCGCCAAAAGAGCGAGCGTTTCCGTCGGATTGTACCAGCGAAGACTGCGCCCCGTGCCGATTACCGCTTTCTTACCGCGCGTCACCGAAAGGAAACCGGCCGCCGCCTCCGCCACGCGCGCTTCTTCCTCCGCCAGGACGGCCTCGCCCGTTTCCTCTGCGCCCAAAAACTTTGCCAAAACGCGAATCCATTCTTTTGTGCAATCCCAGCCGACCGGATACACATCGCCCAAAGTCGGGACGCCGTATTCCGTTTCCAATCGTTTCGCGACCCGCAAAAGCGCGTCTCCCTGCCCCGCCGTCCCCAAGAGCACCGAGAGCGCCGCGGACGGGATATTTCCCCATTCGTCAAAGGGCACGTACCCCGGGAATTGGTACAGGACGCGCAAGCCAAAACGGGACAACAGCCGCGTCACTTCGCGCACGTATTGCCCCTCCGGCCCCATTTGATCGCCCAAGAGCAGCACCGTCTTCGGCTTCGTTTCCTGCTTTTTTAAGAAACGGGAGCAAATGAGATCCACCGTCTCATAGTATCCCTTCCCATATTCGCCGCCCAAAAATCCGGCAAACGGCATCGCAATGACGGGAATCCCGTAAGTTTCCTCCGCCCGCTCCGCGACCTCTTCCACGTCGTCACCGATTACGCCGGCCACGCACGACGTCACGATGAAAAGGCAGCGCGGCGTGTACGTCTCCATCGCGTAGGCGATGCAATCTTCCAGCCGGGAAACGCCGCCGAAAATGCTGTCCTTTTCGCGAAGATGCGAGGAAACGAGCGGGATGCCCGGCCGATTTTCACGCCCGCCGTCCGCCACGACGCGAAAGCCCGATCCCATGTCCATCGTCTGCGCCACGTGCGCGCAACCCAGCGGACTGTGAAAAATCACGACGCAGCCCGTACAAAACGCCAGCGCGCGATACACGCCCACCATCGGGCAGCTCGACGATTTCTCCTGCTTCAAAAGCCATTTCGTATCAAGTGCCATACGTCGCCACCAAAGTTTCCAATTCTTCAAACGAAAGCGGCGTCGGGATTGAAAATTCCGTATTCGCCCAAATCGTCTCCGCCAGCGCCCGATACGCCCCCGCCTGCGCGGATTCCGGCGCGTATTCCAAGACGGTCTGCTTGTGATTTTCCGCGAAATTCACGATTTTGTCCCGCGGGATGAAGGCCACAAGCCGCGTCTGCAATTTTTGCGAAAATTCTTCCAAAAGTTCGCGCTCGCCCGGCACGTTTCGACTGTTTCCGATAATCCCCGCCAGCCGCACGCGGCCGCGCTCCGCAAAGCGCCGAATCCCTTTCGCGATGTTGTTCGCCGCGTAGAGCGACATGAGCTCGCCGGACGACACGATGTAAATTTCCTCCGCGTACCCCTCGCGAATCGGCATCGCAAATCCGCCGCACACCACATCGCCCAGCACATCGTACAATGTGAGATCCGCCTCCGGCAGCGCTTTCAATTTCTCCAAGAGTTGCAAGGCCACAATGATCCCGCGCCCCGCGCAACCCACGCCCGGCTCCGGTCCGCCTGCCTCGACGCAGGTGATTCCGTGGAAACCGGTGTGCACGAGATCGGCCGCCGCGATGTCCTCCATTTCCGAGCGCCGCACGCAATCCAGCACCGTTTCCTTGCAAATATGCCCCAAGAGCAACCGCGTCGAATCATTTTTCGGATCGCACCCGATCTGGCACACCCGCCGCCCCGAAAGCGCCAGCGCCGCAGATACATTGGAAGCCGTGGTCGACTTCCCGATCCCGCCCTTTCCGTAAAATGCAATCTTTTTCATGGGAGTCCCTCTTCTTCATTAAAATCTTTTCCTTTGCACATTATAGCACGTTTGGAAGAGTGCACAGTGCACAGTACACAGTGCACAGGATGGCGTGCTTGGCTGTTTGCGTCAGGCGGGATGGAGACGTCAGATGGTCAGACGTCAGACGTCAGATGACTGCTCGGCTTTTTACTCAGGCGCAAGATAGCTTGGAGCAGGGAGCACGTGCTTGGATTTTGCGTCAGGCAGGATGGAGACATCAGA
>CAVHDO010000035.1:0-13418 GCA_963634795.1 Oscillospiraceae bacterium | reverse complement strand
CATGTCGCTGTAATTGATTGTAATGTCCATTTGTTTCCTCTTGGCACCTTTCGGTGATAAACAGCTGAGAGCTGGGAGCCGAGAGCTTGGAGCCCAAAAGTTAGCAGTTAGTAGTTAGCAATGAGCAGTTTCAGGTGTCGCCTTACGGCGACGATTTTTTAATAAAAACAATGCGGCGAAGCCGCCACCAGTCAAGCCCTCTTCAGGAGGCGACCTTCCGGTGGACGGTCGCCAGTGCCCGAAGGGCGGGTGATGGTCAACGTATGTGAGAAAAAAAGTTTTTCAGCAGAATCGTTTCTACTTTTTCCCTACAGTTTGTACTCTGTACTTTGCTCTACTTCCCCAAAACGCCGGAGGCGTATTATGAAAATGTCGCGAAGCGACACCGCTTAAAAGCTCCGGGCTCCCGGCTCGCCGCTCCAAGCTCCTTCGCGCGATGATTTTTATAAAAATGCGGCCGCAGGCCGCCACCTGCACTGCTCACTACTCACTGCTAACTGCTCACTTTCTTCCTATCTTCCTCATACGCCCGAATGATCGCTGCCACCAAGTCGTGGCGCACGACGTCTTCGTCTGTGAACGTGACTTGCGCGATGTCCGGGACGTTTCTTAGGACGCGGACGGCATCGACGAGGCCGCTTTTGGTCTGCGGCGGCAAATCGATTTGGGTCACGTCTCCGTTCACCACCATTTTCGAACGAAATCCGAGCCGCGTCAAGAACATTTTGATTTGCTCGGTCGTCGTGTTTTGCGCCTCGTCCAAAATAACGAAGGATTTTTCCAGCGTCCTGCCGCGCATATACGCGAGCGGCGCCACTTCGATGGCCGCTTTTTGCTGCAGATGCAAAAATTCTTCCGGGCCGAACATCGCCAAGAGTCCGTCGAAGAGCGGCCGCAGATACGGATTCACTTTTTCCTGCAAATCGCCCGGCAGAAAGCCCAGCTTCTCCCCCGCTTCCACCGCCGGTCGCACCAAAATGATCCGCTCCACATCGTGGTTCTTGAGATAAAACGCCGCCAGCGCCACGGCCAGAAACGTTTTCCCCGTCCCCGCCGGTCCGATTCCGAACGTGATGGAATGCGAGCGAATCGCGTCGATGTATCGTTTCTGCCCGAGCGTCCGCGGATGAATCGGTTTCCCGTTCTTCGTCACATTAACCGTGTCCGCTTCCAAATCGGCCAGCACGCTCTCCTTTCCTTCGTCGAAAAGGCGGAGCACCTGCCGCACGTGCTGCGACGACAGCGGAATCCGATCCCGCGCCATCCGCAAAAGCTCCTCCGTGACGCGCGTCGCCGCCGAAACTGCCTCCGGCTCTCCCTCAATGCGAATCAAATTTCCGCGCCCGGCGACCCGGCAATGATAATGCGCGCCAATCAGTTTCAAATAAGCGCATTCATTCTCCATCACCTGCGTCGCTTCGCGAAAATTCTCCACGACCATCGTCTGCACCGTTTCTTCGGAAATACCGATCCCTCCTTCAAACTATTTTACAGGAAATATAAAGAGAAACCGTCGTTACTCCGTTTCCATTTTCTTCGTAATCGCCAGCGCCGTCGGTGTCACGGCCAATCCTGCCTTGCTCGTCTCCCGGAGCGATTCCGGAAGGAGCGAACCGATTTGTCCCATTGCTTCAATCACTTCATCCGCCGGAATCACGCTGTGCACACCGGCCAAAGCCATATCCATCGCCGTCATCGCAATCACCGCGTCGAAACCGTTCCGCTTCACGCAGGGCACCTCGACCAGCCCGGCGACCGGATCGCAGACGAGACCCAAAATATTTTTAATCCCGAGCGCGATGGCGTCTTCCATTTGCGCCGTCGTCGCGCCCAAGAGATCCAGCCCCGCCGCCGCCGCCATACCAATCGCCGCGCCGCATTCCGCCTGACAGCCGCCGACCGCGCCCGCAATCGAGCCCTTCTCCGCGATAATTTTCCCGACCGCGCCCGCCGTGAAAAGCGCCCGCGCGTATTCGTCATCCGTCGTGCGCCGATCATAGCCGATGGCCGCCAAAACCGCCGGCACAATCCCACACGAACCGGCCGTCGGACACGCCACGATGCAATACATTTTCGCATTCGCCTCCGCGACCGCCAGAGCAAACGCCGCCGCCCGCTGACAAATCGGCGACAAAAATTGCATCGGCGCACACAGGAAACGATGCGCATCGCCGCCCACCATGCCGCTGGCCGATTTCGTTTTATCCGCCAGCCCGCGACGGACAGAATGCCGAAAAACCGGAATCGTCTTTCGCATCCGCGCCCACGTTTCCTCAAAAGACAGCCCCGACGCCTCCGCCTCCGCTTGGCACGCGACAATCCCCGGCGAGCAATGCTGCCGATCCGCCTCCGCCAGCCACTCTTTGATACTGTGATACTCTTTCATTTTGAATCTCTTTCGACCGATATTCGTTTCAAATCACATCAAACGCCATCACGCGCACGATATTTTCATTGCAAGCCGCGACCTCCGACAAGACCGTCCCCGTGACAATCTCGTCCGTATGAATAATCATCACCGCGTCATCGCCGCGACCTTTGCGAAAGACGCGCATATTGGAAATATTGATGCCGTGCGCCGCCAGCGTCTGACACACCTTTCCAATCACGCCCGGCTTGTCGTGGTGATTCGTCATGAGCGTGTATTCCTCCCCCGTGATTTCCACCGGGCTGCCGTCAATCGACGTGACCAAAATTCGCCCGCCGCCAAGCGAACGCCCCACGACATCCACCCGCCGACCGCTGATGCCCCGCGCGTGAATTTCCGCCACATTCGGATGCCCCATATCCGCGTCCGACGTCGCGAAACGAATCGGAATCTCCTTCTTTTTCGCCATCTCTATCGCGCTCCGAATCTTGTCCGACGACGGCGGATAGCCCAGAAGCCCGGCGACCAGCGCCTTGTCCGTGCCGTGCCCCTTTCCCGTCTTTGCAAACGAGCCGAAGAGCGTGATTTCCGCCCCCGCGACCTCCTCGCCCAAAATTTCCCGCGTCATCCGACCGATTCTGGCCGCTCCCGCCGTATGCGAACTGGACGGCCCAATCATCACCGGCCCGATAATATCGAAAATTCCCATCGTCTCTCCCCGTCAAATCCAATGCGACAAATCGAAATCCTCGTTCATCTCCGTGCGCAAATACAGCTGCGCCAGATACATCCCCAAAAGCGTCAAAGACGAGCGCCGAAGCATACTCTCATCCCACGCCCCCTGCAACGTTTCCAGCGCCGGATCAATTTTCTCCAAGACATGCTCCATTTCCTTTCGGTCATACGTCACCGGACGCGAATGAAACAGCGCTGACAAGAGCTCCCGCTGCTTCTCGTCCGCAATTCCGCAACGCTCAAAGAAACGCGGCAACATATCGTCATCGACCACATCCGGCTTGATGTACGTGGGATACACACTCGGCACGAAAGCATTCTGCGGCCAATCCGGCGTAATCGCCTTGATTTCCTGCGCCAGACAGCCGCGATACGCAAAGACCAGCGGATAAAATTCCATCAGCACCTCGCCGAAAGGCATATCCTTATTGTCCAAAGAAATACAATGCAGATACTCCAGCTGCTGATACCCGCTGTATTCACTCGGCAAATCCGCGACGAGAGGCTTCACATACGTCTCGGCATACCGACGAAACGCCGCCGGCGACGTATTTTCCGCATTTTTCGAATAATAAAAAAGAAGCAAGAGCGACAAAGCGCGGAGCGACGCCAGATTCATCTGCGGCATGACCTTCAGCGCGTCGTACGCCAAAATTGTCTTCGTTTCCGATTTCGAGCCGATCACCACATCCTCAAACGCTTCCGCCAAAATTCGAAGCATCGACTCGCTCGGGAGCATCGCATACGCACGCTGCGCATTTTGGAGCGACTCCTGCACCATGAGATGCTGCAAGACCTCCGCCGCCTTCCGTCCCGTCAGCCGCGCCGACCGCGCAATCAAAGCGTGCGTGACCGTCCGCGTATCCTCGACGACCGTCTTCGACACCGCCGCATATTGCCCCAAGAAATGGCGAATATAACACTCCTCGATCTGATCGACGTCGGTGACACTCTCTACCACCGTCGGCGCCGGTTCCTTTTTGGAAACATCGACCGCCGCCGCTTCCTCCGGCTTCGGAATCTCCTGCAGCGCCGCCGTCAACTCCTCCTTTTGGAAGACCACCGTCTTCTCCGTGCTCTCGGAAGAAACCAGCTTACCCGGCGCCGATTCGTCATCCGCCGGCGACACTCCCGCCAAAGACGCCGCGCGCCCCGCCGTTTCCCGCGAAACCTCTTCCGGCACATCACTGAACAGCGCCTTTAGCTTCCCCGACCATCCGTGATGGGGCAGCGACAAAGATTTCCCCGAAAAAGATTTTTCAGAAACAAACTTTCCCTTCCGGCGCGAAGTGGAAACTGATTTAGAATCCGACGTGGAAACCGGCACCGAACGTTCCGCACTGTCCTTCCCGAACAACAGCGCGCACACGCCGAAAAAAGCCAGCAACACAGCCGCCATGATAAAAATCATAAAGTAAACAGAAAGCATACTCTCATCCTTCCGTCAATTTTGCACGATAATTTTCTTTATGGTATCATACTCATGAAAAACCTTCAAGAAAACAGACTATGATTCCCTTATAAAAATTTTTCATATTGGCAAAGGCGCGCAAAGGAGATTGTATGAAACGACTGGAAACGGGCGGAGACTTGCTGTGGGGCGAAGATTTTCTGCTGCTGACATTTCCCGAAGCGCGGCCTTCGCTTTCGACCGGCATTTACGGCGGCGGCTACCGACACATTCGCTACGCTTTGAACCAGAAACTCACCGGTTTCTTTGAAACGGAAGCGGATTTGCCCGGCGGCTCACCCCGCGAATTTTTGCGGCGTTCTCTTTTGGCGCACGGTTGCCATCCGGACGAAAGCTCGGCGCTCCTCACCACAGCGCGCATGGAATGGCATCGGCACATCGTGAAACAAAGCGGCGCGCTCATCGTCGAAGCCATTGTGACAGGCTCATCGGAAAAAACAGCGGCAAGGGCCGGAGACCCGGCGCTCTACGAAGAACGGGACGGACGATTTTTCCCCTGCGGCACGATCAATATTTTGCTCTCGACCAATGCGCGGCTGGAAGCGTATCTCATGGCGCGCGCGCTGATTACCGTCACCGAAGGAAAAACGGCGGCCTTCCAAGATGTCGGCATCGTTTCCGTCGCGACAGGACGACCTGCCACGGGGACAGCGACCGACGGCATCACGCTCGTCACGTCGACGGACGGCCCCGTCTGCACGGATACCGGGACATTTTCCAAACTGGGCGAACTCCTCGCCGCGGCCGCGCACGACGGCGTCAAGGAATGTTTCACGAAATACATCACCCCATGGAATCGCACGGACGCTTTCATGACGCCAAAGGCCGTCGACATCCAAGAATTAAGGAAACAAAAATAAATCCCGCAACGACAGTTTCCTTTCTTCACAAAAGGAAACAAAACATTTCGATATAAAACGGAGAGGAAGAAAAACCATGCTGACAGCGGCGGAAATCCCGGAATACATCAAAAATATTTACAAGAAAAATCCTTTCATGTCCGATTATTTTCACGTGGAAATCGAAGACGTTTCCTGCGGCAGCGCCACCGTTTCCCTCCAAACCGATCCGGCCAAACACACGAATCACCGCGGCATCATCCACGGCGGCGTCATGGCGGCGCTCGCCGATTCCGTCCTGGGCGTCACGGGCGCCAGCATGGGCTGCGTCGTCGTCACGGTGAGCATGACGGTGAATTACATCAAAAATACGAAGCCGGGAAACCGGATGTACGTCAAGAGTCGCGTCGTCCACGCCGGCCGCTCCACCATGACAATCATGAGCACGCTCTACGACGAAGAGGATGTCCTCTTGTCGGAAATCATGTCGTCGATGATGATTGTGGGACATTTCGAGGAAATTCCTCGAAACTGGTAAAGTTTTGAGGAATCTCCCTTTTATGTGAAATCATGTGGGGTGTTTCCCCACAGAACTCCTTACAGCTTTTCATTTCCTTTCTTTCCCGGAAAAGAAAGGAAACGAAACAAAGGAAAGAAACCGCCGCCAGGGCAAAATTCGCCTCGGCTCATGGGGCGCCGCCGCTCAGCCTTAAATGCTTACGTCACCTGTTCACGAAGCTTTTACTTCAAGACGCATTCTTGCCACTTAAGGCTGCGAGACGCGTCGGCACCCCGGTGCTTCTTTGTGTTTTCGACAATGTCGACGCGGAGCCGCGAATTTTGCACAGGCGGGCCCCCTTACAGCAAGCACTGCTTGGAGCTGAGAGCTTAGAGTACACAAAGAAATCGAGACGTCAGACATCAGACAATCAGACGTCAGACGAAAGCGGTGTCGCTTCGCGACATTTTTCTATCGCGCCTTCGGCATTATAAAAATCATCGCCGTAGGCGTACCGCTTTCCGCTCCAAGCTCCCGGCTCGCGGCTCAAACCCCCTTTGGCGATACCGCTTTATCTAACAGCTAACAGCTAAAAGCCAATAACTATCTCGGACCTGACGCAAAAAGCCAAGCACGTCATCTGACGTCTGACTTCTGATGTCTGACGGCTTTACCGCAAATGCCGCAAAAGAAAAGAGGAACCCCGGTCAGGCTCCCCATCTCTCATCTCTATCACCAGAAAATTTTTCATCTCAAACGCCGCGAAAGTAAAAAAACAATTTCGCTCGGCCTCTCAATCCTTTTCATTCCCCCAAAACTTCTTTCAAAATCCCCACCGCTTTTTCGAGCTGATCCTTTGGGATATTCAGCGCCGGGAGGATGCGGAGTTTGGTTTTGGCGGTGAGGACGACGACGCCTTTTTCCAGTAAGCGCGGGACGAGGTCGGCGACGGGTTTCTCCGGCTCGACGCCCAGCATCAGGCCCATCCCGGCGACGGATTTCACGCCTTTGGCGCCGGTGAGTTCGTTTTTGATGTACTCGCCGCGTTCCGTGACGCCCGCAAGGAGCGCGTCGTCGATTTCATCCAGAATGGAAATGGCGCCCGCGCAGGCAATCGGGTTTCCTCCGAAAGTCGATCCGTGCGAGCCGTAGTCGAAGACGTCCGCCGTTTTTTCGGCAAACATCGTGGCGCCAATCGGCAGGCCGCCGCCCAGACCTTTGGCCGTCGAGACGATGTCGGGCGCGACGTCGTAATGCATATAGCCGTAGAGTTTGCCCGTGCGGCCGTTTCCTGTCTGCACTTCGTCGACGACGAGGAGAATGTCGTGCGCCTTCGCGTATTTCGCCACGCCTTCCAGGAAATCTTTTTCGAGCGGATTCACGCCGCCCTCGCCCTGGATCGGCTCGAGCATAACGGCGCAAACGGTCGGATGCGCCTCGCAAAGCGCGATGAAAGCGTCCAAATCATTGGCGGGGGTGTAGAGGAAACCGGGCGTCAGCGGGAAGAAATTTTGATGGAAAACTTCCTGCCCGTTTGCCGCGAGCGTTGTCACCGTGCGGCCGTGGAAACTGTTTACGAGCGTCACGATGTCCGTCCGCTCTTTACCGTATTTGTCGATGGAATATTTCCGCGCGCCCTTGATGGCGCATTCGTTCGCTTCCGCGCCGGAATTGGAAAAGAAAACGTTTTTCATCCCCGTCCGGCGGCAGAGAATTTCCGCCAAATCCGCGCAAGGATTCGTGTAGAAAAGATTGGAAACGTGATTCAGCTTGTGTAGCTGCGCTTCCACGGCCCGGATCCACGGCTCGTGGCAGAGGCCGAAAATATCGACGCCGATGCCGGTCCCGAGGTCGATGTATTCTTTCCCGTTTTCATCGTACAGAAGGGAACCTTTCCCGCTGACGAAGCAGACGGAATAGCGTTTGTACGCATGGGTTATATATTTTTCGTCTTTTTCAAATGTGGTCATTTTGAATTTTCCTCCTTACACAAAAACGCAAAAGCGCGGATTTGCACCTTTTAATGTAAAATCAGGTGGGGTGCTTCCCCACTGCACTCCTTACAGCACTTCATTCTCTTTCTTCCCCGGGGAAGAAAGAGAACGAAGCAAGAGAAAGAAGCCGCCGCCAGGGCAAAATTCGCCGCCACTCAGGGGCGCCGCCGCTCGGCCTTGCCAATGCTAACGTCACCGATACGCGAGACTTTTACATCCTGACGCATTCTTACCACGCAAGGCCGCGAGACGCGTCGGCGCCCCTCGGCGCTTTGCTTTTTCGGAGATGGTCGACGCGGAGCTGGCGAATTTTGCACAGGCGGGCCTCCTTGCGCGTTGCTTTGCGTAAAAGTCATAAAAAAAGCGGTGGCGCTTCGCGACATTTTTATATTACGCCTTCGGCGTCCCATCATCCGCCCTTCGGGCACCTTCCTCCAAAGGAATGCTTCTTCGGTGTGCGCTTCGCGCGATTTTTTATAAAAATCATCGCCGCCGGGCAATACCTCTCTGCTCCAAGCTCCCGGCTCATAGCTCCAAGCCCCTTTAGCGCTACCGCTTTTGTCTAACAGCTAACGGCTAAAAGCTAATAACTATCTCGCGCCTGGCGCAAAATCCAAGCACGTCATCTGACGTCTGACTTCTGATGTCTGACGTCTTTGCCTCAAACGCCACCAAAGCCAAGCAAGAAAAAAGCCGCGCTCCTCTTCCCTCTTCCCTCTTCCCTATTTTTTATCTGTTTTACTCCACAAACATCGTCCCGAGCCCCTCATCCGTCAAGAGCTCGATCAGGAGCGCGTGGGGGATTTCCCCGTTGATGATAAAGACTTTTTGCACGCCGTCGCGTATGGCGTCCGTGCAGGCGTCGACTTTCGGGATCATGCCGCCCGCGATTGTGCCGTCCGCCTTGAGTGCTTCCGTCTCCGCGACGGTGAGGCGCTTGATGAGGCTCGTCTTGTCGCTCGGATCTTTCAGGACACCGTCGATATTGCTCATGAAAACGAGACATTCCGCATTGAGAGCGGCGGCGACGCGCGTGGCGACCGTGTCCGCATTGATGTTGTGCGGCGTCCCGTGCTCATCGATGCCGACGGAGGAAATGACGGGAATGTAGCCGCCTTTCAGCGTATTTTCGATGATGCCGGTATCGACGTGATCGATTTCACCCACGAGACCGAGTTTCTCATCTTTCGTGTGCACCTGAATCATGTCGCCGTCCATGCCGGAGAGGCCGACGGCGAGCCCGCCCAACGAGGAAAGATAGGAAACGAGCCCCTTATTCACCTTCCCGGCCAAAACCATCTGCACGACTTCCATCGTCGCGTCGTCCGTCACGCGGAGCCCGTTTTCAAAATGAGACTCGATATGAAGCGCGTCGAGCATTTCATTGATGTCCGGCCCGCCGCCGTGGACGAGAATCACATTCACGCCGATTAGATGCAAGAGCAAAATGTCCTGCATGACATTCTTTTTCAGCACGGGGTCGGTCATCGCGTTGCCGCCGTATTTGGCCACCACGTATTTTCCCCGGTATTCTTTGATATACGGCACGGCCTGCGTCAAAATTTCCGCACGAATCGCATTGCTGGTTTCCATCGCACACTCCTTTTTCTTATCAGAGGAAACGGTTTCCCGTCCTCAAAATCACAGCACCAATCCGGTCTCCGCGGGAAGGCCGAGCATGAGATTCATGCATTCGACCGCCGCGCCGGACGCGCCCTTTCCCAAATTGTCGAAAACGGAAATCACTTCGAGGCGCTCTTCGTTTCCGGAAACGTAAATCGTGAGGCTATCCTTGCCTGCCTTCGTGTTCGCCGCCAGGTACAGCTTGTTCGTTTCCTCCGTCGAAAGCGGCGCGACGGTGATGAGTTTCGCGCCCGCGTAATGCTTGCGGTACATCTCGCGAACCGCGTCGGGCATCATCCCCGGCACCGCGAGGCGATTCGTGTGGAGGCCGACGGTGACTTCCATGCCGGAATAGAAATCGGAAACAATCGGCGAGAAGAGCGGTTTCTCGGCGAGACCGCAAATTTTTTGGATTTCCGGCAAATGTTTGTGTTTCTGCAATAACCCGTACTGGCGCGGCGATTCGAGCGGCGTCGTTTTTTCGTGCTCGTATTCCTGAATCATTTTCTTGCCGCCGCCGCTGTAGCCGGTGAGCGAAATGACGTGGAGCGGATAATCGGCGGGAAGGACGCCGGCGGAAACGAGCGGATGCAAGAGCGCAATCGCGCCGCTCGCATGGCATCCCGGCACCGCGACTTTTTCTGCTGCCGCAATCGCTTTTCCCTGCGCGTCCGAAAGCTCCGGGAAACCGTAGACCCAGTCGTCCAGCGTGCGATGCGCCGTCGACGTGTCCAAAATCCGTATACCCGTGCCGGCCGTGACCTCCACGATTTCGCGAGCCGCGTCGTCCGGCAGACACAGAAACATCAAATCCGCCTCTTTCGCATAGGCGCGAATCGTCTCGTGATCCTTTCGTTTTTCTTCCGGCAAAAGTGAAAGAGTGAGGTCGGAGCGCGCGGACAATCTCTCCTGCAAGCGCAGCCCGGTCGTGCCCGATTCCCCGACGATGAAGACTTTCGGTAAAGCAGCCATACGGATTCCTCTTTTATATAAAGAAAAATAAAATTTATTCTGTCAAAGTTTCCTTCATTCCAGCGGATAATCGGCGAAACTCGCCACCATGACGGCTTTGATGGTCGGCAGACGGTTCGCCGCTTCCTGAAACGCCAACGAATACGACGCTTCAAAGACTTCGTCCGTCACTTCGATCCCGTCCAGCCCGAAGTGGTCGAAAATGTCCTTCCCGACCTTCGTTTCCGTATTGTGAAACGCCGGCAAGCAGTGACAGAAGACCGTGTCCGGATTTTCCGTGCGGTGAATCATGTCCGCCGTCACGCGATACGGCAGGAATTTTTGAATGCGCTCGCCCCAGAGCTCGTACGGATCGCCCATCGTCACCCACACGCCCGTGTAAATCACGTCGAGCCCCTGCACGCCGCCCTCCGCATCGTCCGTGCAAGTGAAAGTCGCGCCCGTTTCCTTCGCTTTCTCCTCGCAAGCCGCCACAAATTCCGGCTCCGGGAAATATTCGGCCGGCCCGATGATTCGGAAATCCATACCGCAGAGCGCCGCGCCCATCATGAGAGCATGCGCCATATTCGACTGCCCGTGCCCGACGTACGCAAAAGAAATCTCCGAGAGCGGCTTTTGGAAATGCTCGGACAGCGTCAGGAAATTCGCGAGCGTCTGCGTCGGATGATCGTAATCGGTGAGCCCGTTCCACACCGGGACGCCCGCCTTTTCCGAAAGCTCCGTGACCGCCGCCTGCGCGAAACCGCGAAATTCAATCGCATCGAACATCGAGCCCAAGACGCGCGCCGTGTCCGCTATCGATTCCTTTTTCCCGATTTGGCTCCCCGTCGGCCCCAGATACGTCGTCGCCGCACCCTGCTCCCGCGCCGCCACTTCAAAAGCGCATCGCGTCCGCGTCGAATCCTTTTCAAAAATGAGCGCGAAATTTTTCCCCGAAAGCGTTTGGATTTCCTTTCCTTCCCGCTTATCCTTCTTCAATTTCGCCGACAGCGCCAAATAATATTGAAATTCCTCCGGCGTGAGATCCGCCAGCGTCAAAAATGATTTCTGTTTCAAAGATTGCATAATTTCCTCTTACTCTTTCAATGCTTCCATCACCGCCGCCACTTCCATCGTCACGCCGAGCGGCAAAATCGATTCGTCAATCGCAAAACTCGCATTGTGCAGCGCCGGCGTCCCCGGTTTCCCCGTGCCGAGCCACAGAAATGCGCCCGGGATTTTCTGCAGATACGACGAGAAATCCTCCGCGCACATCGAAGGAAACAGCGGCTCCGTGATATGCTCGGCGCCCAGATACTGTTTCCCGATTTCCTGCAAGAATTTGATTTTCTCCGGCGTATTGATTGTCGCACTGTGCCCGCGCACGTACCGAAGCTCCGAATGTGTGCCAAACATCGCGTCCAGCCCCGCCAAAATCTCTCCGAGCCGCGCCTCCATTTTGTCGCGAAGCGCCGGCGTGTACGTGCGCACCGTCCCCTCCAGATACGCGTCCTCCACGCCGACATTGTAGCGCGTCCCCGCATTCATGAGACCGATGGTGCACACGACATTTTCCATCGGATCCATTTCGCGGGAAATCAGCGTCTGCACGTCGATGATGAAATGCGCCGCCGCGACGAGCGCGTCCGTCCCATTGTGCGGCTGCGCGGCGTGCGTCGATTTCCCCTTCACGTGGACGTAGAAACGGTCGGACGCCGCCATCAGATTTCCCGGCTTCAAACCGACCACGCCGACAGGCAGCTCCGGCCAGACGTGGAGGCCGTAAATTTCGGAAACATCATCCAGCTTCCCACTCTCGACAAAATGACGCCCGCCGCCAATCGCCGCCTCCTCCTCCGCCGGCTGAAACACCAGCTTCACCGTCCCGGCAATCTGATCTTTCAATTTCATCAGCACCGCCGCCGCGCCGAGCAAAATCGCCATGTGACTGTCGTGCCCGCAAGCGTGCATCACGCCCGTATTTTCCGACGCAAAAGGAAGCCCCGTCTGCTCCGTCACCGGCAGCGCGTCCATATCCGCCCGCAGCGCCACCGTCCGCCCCGGCTTCCCGCCTTGAATCACACCCAAGACCGCCGTTTCAAAAAACCCCGTCTCAAAAGGAATCCCCAGCGCCGCCAGCTGCTCCCGGATATACTTCGATGTCTCGACTTCCTTCCCCGACAACTCCGGAAACCGATGAAAATGCCGCCGCCACTCCACCACCTTCGGCAAAACTTCGGAAACCGCGGCTTTAATCGTATCTTCCAGCATAACAAACCCTTCTTTCTTGCAAATTTATACAAAATGAAACGAAAAGAAATTCTGAGACCAACTCAGATGCCACAAATATTTCTCGTGGGAAAACTTCCAAAAATAAAATTGAAATAATTATACATTCCGAAGCATAATTATGCAAGATATTTTTTTGTGAATGGGAAAAAATCAGACGGAGAGAAAGTGCACAGTACACAGTGCACAGGATGTCGTACTCGGCTGTTTGCTCAGGCAGGATTGAGACGTCAGATGGTCAGACGTCAGACGTCAGACGTCAGACGTCAGAGGGTGATTCGCTTTTTAGGTCAGGCGCAAGATAGTTATTAGCCGTTAGCTTTTAGCTTTTAATTTTAAGCGGTGTCGCTTCGCGACATTTTTGTATTGCGCCTTCGGCGTCCCATCACCCGGCGCTTCGCGCCACCCTCCTCCAATAAGGAGGGCTTGAGCGGTGGCGGCCTCCGGCCGCATTTGTTTTTATAAAAATCGCGCGTAGCGCTACCGCTTTGCCTCTTATGAATCCCCCGCCATGCTCTCTGTAAGGAGGCCCGCCTGTGCAAAATTCGCCGAGGCTCGCGCCGTCATTTCCAGAAAAGCACAGCGCCGAGGGGCGCCGACGCGTCTCGCGGCCTTGCGTGGTAAGAATGCGTCATGATGTAAAAGTTGC
>CAVHDO010000034.1:0-13474 GCA_963634795.1 Oscillospiraceae bacterium | reverse complement strand
ATGGTGCCGATATTGACATGCGGCTTGGTTCTTTCGTAATGTGCTTTTGCCATTTTTCTGTCTCCTTATGGAATAAAAAAATGTGATTTCATTTCCTTTATAAGAAAGGAAACGAATAAAAATCATTTTCCGAGACGCTGCTCGGTGATTTGCTGAGAAATCGCTTTCGGCACTTCTTCGTAATGATCGAATGTCATCGTGAAGGTGCCGCGACCCTGCGTCGTGCTGCGCAGATCCGTCGCATAGCCGAACATTTCGGACAGCGGGACGAAACCGCGAATCTTGGAGTCGCCGTTTTCCGTTTCCATGCCTTCAATGCGTCCTCGACGGGAATTGAGACCGCCAATGACGTCGCCCATGTAGGATTCGGGGACGTCGACTTCGACTTTCATGTACGGTTCAAGAAGGACGGGATCCGCCTTTTTCGCACCGGCTTTGAATGCCATGGAGCCTGCGACCTTAAAGGCCATTTCCGAAGAGTCGACATCATGGTAGGAGCCGTCGAATACGGTGACTTTGATATCGACCATCGGGTACCCCGCGACGACGCCGTCTTCCATGGCGGCTTCGGCACCGGCCTGCACCGGTCCGATGAATTCCTTCGGAATGACACCGCCGACAATCTTGTTTTCAAAGCTGAAACCGGCGCCCGGTTCCTGCGGTTCCAAACGGAGCCAGCAATGACCGTACTGACCGTGGCCGCCCGTCTGACGGACGAATTTGCCTTCGGCTTCGACTTGCTTGCGAATGGTCTCGCGATAGGCAACCTGGGGTTTGCCGACGGTCGCATCGACATTGAATTCACGCTTCATACGGTCGACGATGATGTCGAGGTGAAGTTCGCCCATGCCGGAAATAATCGTCTGATTCGATTCCGGATCGGTGTGAACGCGGAATGTCGGATCTTCTTCGGCCAGACGGCTGAGCGCGACGCCCATCTTTTCCTGATCGGCTTTCGTCTTCGGTTCGACCGCGACGGAAATAACCGGTTCCGGGAAGACCATCTTTTCGAGAATGATCGGATTCGCTTCGTCGCAAAGCGTATCGCCCGTCGTGACATCTTTGAAGCCGACAGCGGCCGCGATGTCGCCGGAATACGCAATTTCGATTTCCTTCCGATTGTTCGCATGCATCTGAAGGATACGACCGACACGTTCCTTCTTTCCTTTTGTGGAATTGAGAACGTAGGTGCCCTGATGCACTTCGCCGGAATACACGCGGAAATACGCGAGTTTCCCGACATAGGGATCGCTCATAATCTTGAAGGCCAATGCGGACATCGGCGCTTTGTCGGACGATTCACGCGTCAACGGTTCTTCCGTCTTCGGATCGATCCCTTTGACCGGCGGGACATCAATCGGCGCCGGCAGATAATCAATCACGGCATCCAAGAGCATCTGAATGCCTTTGTTTTTGTAAGCGGAACCACAGAAGACCGGATAGACTTCGCAGTCGATGACCTGCTTGCGGAGCGCTTTCTTAATCTCATCGATCGAGAGCTCTTCGCCTTCCAGGTATTTTTCCATCAAAGCTTCGTCAGCTTCGGCCGCCGTCTCGCAAATGATTTCGCGATACTTTTCGACATCTGCCTTCATCTCTTCCGGAATGTCGGTGATTTCGATTTCCGTACCTTTGTCATCCTTGTAAATCTCTGCCTTGCGCGTCAAGAGATCCACAATGCCGACGAACGTATTTTCTGCGCCAATCGGCAACTGCATCGCAATCGCATTCGCATGGAGGCGATCCTTCATCGTCTGGACGGCATGAAGGAAATTTGCACCCGTCGTATCCATCTTATTGATAAAAGCGATGCGCGGGACATGGTACGTGCTGGCCTGTCTCCAGACCGTCTCGGACTGCGTCTGCACGCCGTCCTTTGCACTGAATACGGCCACTGCTCCGTCCAATACGCGGAGGGAACGTTCCACTTCCACTGTGAAATCCACGTGACCGGGGGTGTCGATGATATTGACGCGATAGCCTTTCCAATGGCAAGTCGTCGCAGCGGACGTGATCGTAATGCCACGTTCCTGTTCCTGCTCCATCCAGTCCATCGTGGCTGCGCCTTCATGGACTTCGCCGATCTTATGATTGACACCGGTGTAGAAGAGAATACGCTCCGTGGTCGTTGTTTTGCCGGCATCGATGTGTGCCATGATGCCGATATTTCTTGTTTTTTCAAGCGGAAATTCTCTGCCCACGATTTGTTCTCCTTAATTTTTTTACCAGCGATAATGCGCAAAAGCCTTATTCGCTTCTGCCATTTTATGGGTATCTTCCTTCTTCTTGACGGCAGCGCCCGCATTATTGAAAGCGTCCATCAATTCGCCGGCCAGACGTTCTTCCATCTTGCGCTCATTGCGCTTTCTGGCAAAACCCACCAACCAGCGGATACCCAGCGTCAGGCGGCGATCCGCTCTGACTTCCACCGGCACCTGATAATTCGCGCCGCCCACACGACGGGCACGGACTTCGAGGACCGGCATGATATTGTTGAGAGCCTGCTCAAAAATTTCCAGCGGCTCTTTGCCCAGCTTTGCCTGAGCGATATCGAATGCCCCATAGACAATCGATTCGGCGACGCCTTTCTTGCCGTCGAGCATCACCTTGTTGATAAGACGGGTGACCACCTTGGAACCGTACACGGGATCCGGCAGCACGTCACGTCTCGGAACTGCACCTTTTCTCGGCATGTAAGTTTCCTCCTTATACGATGTTGGTTATCAAAATACAGAATGACAGGAAATATTATTTCTTGTCTCCCTTGGCGCCGTATTTGGAACGGCTCTGCTTGCGGTCCTTGACACCTACGGTATCGAGCGCCCCGCGGATGATATGATAACGAACACCCGGAAGATCCTTGACACGGCCGCCTCTGATGAGGACGACACTGTGTTCCTGCAAATTGTGTCCTTCGCCCGGAATGTAAGCGGAAACTTCGATTCCGTTCGTCAGACGCACACGAGCCACCTTACGAAGCGCGGAGTTCGGCTTCTTGGGCGTCGCGGTGTATACTCTCGTGCAAACACCGCGTTTCTGCGGGCACTGCTTCAGTGCCGGAGTCTTTGCCTTATAGGTCAGGGTCTGTCTGCCCTTGCGAACCAACTGATTGATTGTCGGCAATGTTGCCACCCCCTTTCTCAAGATGTAAATTTATAATGGATCTGCGGAAACAGAATTTCTGCAGATATTACCGGGATAAGACAGCCGCCGCCGCGGCCTTCACTTTGATGCCGCAGGCTTTGCCCAAATCCGCTTTGGAAATATCCGTCGTAATCGGCACGCCTTTTTCGGCGCACGATTCCTTGAGCGGCAACGCGACGCGATCGTCGGCATCCGCTGCCACAAAAACATGGACAGCTTCGCCCTTTTCAATCGCCCGCGCCGTTTCTTTGATTCCGACGACGAAAACGGATTTTTTGAGTTCTTCCAGCTTCATTTTTTCACCTGATTTTACGCGCAAAAAATCGGCGCAATGCCAATACTATATCATTGCACCGGTTTCCTGTCAATAAAAAATTTCAATCTTTTCCCCAAATCAAGCCGACTTTTTTACTACGCACCCGCGTATTTCTTCGAAATGCAAAAACGATGAATAGCTTGGAGCCGAGAGTTTGGAGCTTGAAACTATGAACATTGAGCTATGGGCACACAAAGAGATCGAGACGTCAGACGGTCAGACGTCAGACATCAGACGAAAGCGGTATCGCCTGCGGCGATATTTTTATAAAAATCGCGCGGAGCGCGTACCTGAATTGCTAATTGCTCACTGCTAATTGCTAACTTTCATTCGTTTCCGGCTCATTCTTTCGGAGAACGGGATGCATGAAGCGGTCGTAATCCTTCCACGTCGCGATAAATTCACCGCCCATGATAATCACCATGGCTGCCAGATGGAACCAAATGAAGAGAACGAGCAAGCCGATGAGAGAGCCGTATGTCAGGCCCATGGAGGAGAGATTCAAAATGTAGTAACTGTAACCGCCGGTCAGGAGGAGCCAGACGGCCGTGACGAGGACGGACGCCGTAAAAGCACGGATCCATTTCGTGCGGTAACGATGCGTGGCATAGCGATAGAAAATCGCCAACGAGAAAACCAAAATAAAAAACGGGACAGCATATTTCAGCATGTTCCACATATGAAGAAACATCGGCGGGAGTGTGAAATAATAATCGAGCGCGTACACGACGGCGTTTCCGAAAACGGTGATACCAAGCGAAAGCACCATGGCGAAGACGATGAGAAGCGTGAAGAGGAGGGATTTCGCCTTCACGGAAATCCAAGATTGGCGGTTTCTGTCGTTGCTCATGGCTTTGTCCGTGGAGCGAATGACGACATCGATGCCCTGCGCGCCGGACCAAAGCGCGGCGACGAGCCCCAAAACGAGCCAAATGCTGCTTCTGCCGGCGATGATACGATAAATATATCCTTCGAGCGCCGCGGCAAAATCCGAAGGCAAATAAGACAAGAGCTGCATGACGAAGGAAATCTGCGGCGCCATGAAAAAGAGAATGGCATTGACGAAGAAGATCATGAAGGGGACAAGGCCCAAAATGAGATAATACGTCGTCTCGGCGGCGAGCGCGCTGACGTCATCGTCCATAAAACGCTTTGTCAATCCGAACGCAAAAAACTTCACGGTCTTCCCGATCCCCATCGATGCCTCTCCTTTCTTTTCAGTTTCAATTTGAGTTATTATATCACAAATTTTATCACGATTTTCAACGCGCCATGCCAAACCATTTCTTCCCCCTTGCACCCGCGCCGTAATATTTGTATACTATATAAATATCAAACATCAACGGCAAAAAAATTTTCTTGTCACGAAATCAAAGGAGATGGAATTTTGGATCTTGTCAGTGCTGTCATTGCTTTCCTGAATGTCGGATTCTTTTCCGGCATCGTTTCGCGCTTCACCGGCGCCAATACGACGATTCTCATCTTGGCCTCGCTCCTCTATCTCGGCGGGCGACCCGTGGAAATCGTCGGCATCATGATGACCTATCTCGTCTTCATGCGACTCACGATGTACACGCAACATCACCGCATCGGCTACGGAAACCTTCTCGTTTTCAAAGGTTGGCGTCTCGCGCTCTTGGCCGTGCTCGTTGTCCTGTTGCTTTTCGTTTATCCTTTCGCGGCGCTCGCGCTCTTCCTTGCCTTCTTCATGACCGAACTCTTGGCGCGGATTTATCGGGAAACGGATTCCAAGGACCGCTTGCCGATTCAAACGCTGGCGACGTATGCCGTCATTGCCGGTGCGATCACGACGGCTTGCTTTGCCGCGACCATGCTGATTCCGGAAACATGGTACTACGGAATCGCCGCGACCGCGATTCTCCTCATTGCCGCTTTCTTCTGGTGGCTGGGTCAAAATCGAAATCGTCTCGCCGATGTTTGGGACACCGTCATTTTCGCGACATTTGCTCCGGCCGGACTCTTTGGCCTCGATCTGTCCGATTGGATTGCCGATATGAGAAGAAACGGGAAACAGACCCTGCTGTCCAAAAATCTGCCCTTCATCTATTTGCCGGCATTCTACATCGCGTTTCTGGCCGGCAATGTCCTCTTCGGTATTTTCTCTTTCTCCGGCTTGATTCTCACCTTCTTCTCGGCGCTGGCGGTTCGCCTTTTTGGTTACTACCAAATGTCTGGCAAAGGCCACATGAACCTCGTCACGCTCTCTGTCACAATTCTCGCCGCCGTCTGCCTCTGGCTCACAGCGCCGGAACCGACGGGCATCAGCGAAGCCATCGACGTCTTTCTCCCCGCGCAACCGGCGGTGGATTTGTGGAAACTGTTGTGAGGCGCTTTCCGTTATCCGTATGACCGTTAACCGTGTGCGAAAAGCGTAGTGCTACAGGAGAGCGGAAGACGTCAGATGGTCAGACGTCAGACATCAGACATCAGACGAAAGCGGTATCGCCTGCGGCGATGATTTTTTATAAAATGCGGCCGGAGGCCGCTACCGATTAAGCCTTCCTTTGGAGGCGACCTTCCGATGAACAGTCGCCGGTGCCTCCGAAGGAGGCAAATGATGGGTCGCCGAAGGCGCAATATAAAAATGTCGCGGCGGGCACCGCCGAAGTCAGACGTCTGACTGTCTGATGTCTGATGTCTTTGCCGCAAATGTAGCACCAAGTCATTCACGGTCTGACATCTCCATCCCGCCTGACGAAATAACTAAGCACGTCGACTGTGTACTGTGCACTGTGTACTGTGTACTTTCCTAAGCACATAAAAAAAGCGGAGAACTCGCAAAGGAGTTCTCCGCTTTTCTGTTTCCTGATTTATTCAAAAAATTTCGCCGCTACCGTGACCAAGTTCGCCGTGTCGCGGATGCCCGCCGTTTCATACGACGAATGCATGGACAGCTGCGGGAGACCGATATCGACCGACGGCGGCGCAATGTGGCGAAGCGCGATATTTCCCAAAGTCGAGCCGCCCGCTTTGTCGCTGCGATTCGTGTACACTTGCACCGGCACGCCCGCATCTTCGCAAAAGAGACGGAAACGCGCCGCGCTGTAACCGTCCGTGCAATATTTCTGTGCGGCGTTGAATTTCAGTACGATGCCGCCATTCAAGACAGGGCGATGCACCGCGTCCGCCTCCTCCGGCCGATTCGGATGCACCGCGTGCGCATTGTCGGCGGAAATGAGGAAACTCCGCGCCACCATGGCCGAAAATTGCCCCGCGGATTTTCCGAGCGCCTCCGCCACGCGAAAGAGCGTATCGGACAAAAATGTCGAGCCGGCACCTTCGCGGGTTCCGCTCCCGACCTCCTCGTGATCGAGCAACGCAAAGACGGAAATATGTTTCTCCTTTTTTCCCATCGTAAATCCGCGAAACGCCGCGAACGCACATTGCAAATCATCGAGCCGCGGCGCACTGATAAATTCATCCTCCGCGCCCCAAATCGTCCCCGGCACCAGAGACACGAGCGAAAGATCATGCCCCAAAATGTCTTCTTTCCGGCAACGAGCCTCCGCCGCGATGACGTCCATGAAAGAAATTTGTCCGTCCGCCAAGCTGTACAGCGGCGGCATATCTTTCGGGATATTCCAAGCGTATCCCGCGTTCGCTTTGGGATCCATATGAATCGCCAAAGACGGAATCAGCAAAATCGGTTTCCCTGTCGCGACAAGACGCGGCACCAAGCGATCCCCTTCGCGCACCATGACACGACCGGCGACGCCGAGCGGGCGATCCAGCCACGTGTGCATGAGCATCCCGCCGTAGCCTTCGATGTGAAGCCGCACGTAAAAAGAATCCCGAAGCTCCGGATTCTCCTTGATGCGAAACGTCGGCGAATCCCCGTGTGCGGCCACGATACGAAAATCCTCCGCGCCGCTCTCCGGCACAGAAAACGCGACGAGCGCACTCCCGCCGCGCGTCACCACATATTTATGCCCGGGCGCGATTTCCCAATCATCCTCCTCGCGAAGCTCCATCGCCCCATCATACACAAACGCCGTTTTCATCGCCTGCGTGGCGTGAAACGGCGTCGGTGCTTTGGAGATGAAATGAAGAAGGTCGCGCGAAATATCGACAAACGGTTTTCCTTCCTGCATCGCCATGATTATTTTTTCTTCAGCGCCATCTTCATATTGTAGACGCGCTGTGCCATCTCGCCCCGTCCGCGGACGACCGCATTGGCCGAATCGATCGGAAGCGGATTGAACGACGTGGAATAATGGAGCTTATCCGTGTGCTGCTCCATATTTTTGATTTGAATCGTGCGCGCCGTCACATCATACACATACGTGTACGTATTCGTGCCGCCCGGAATCTTTTCCACGCCTTCAAACGTACAAATTTCGTGCCCGTTCGCATCCACTTTGATTTCGACGCTGGACATGTCGAGCGTTAGTGTGTCGCTGTATTTCCAATCTTTTGCCGAAGCGGAAACACAAGCTGCGGACACGGCCGCCGCAATTCCGAGTGCCATCAAAATTTTTTTCATGAAATCTCTCCCTTCCGGAGTTTTCTCCAACTTGCATAAAACTTTGATTTATTATACCACATTTTGAAGAAGAAACGGAAAAGCGCTTACTTTCTTCCCCACCAAGTGCCAAAATCCGGCACGATGGAAAATTCCCGTCCGGAAATCGCCGCCAAAGGTCCGTCCGTTTCCGGAAACGCAATTTTGGTCGCCGAAAGCGCCTGCGCCGAAAACTCGAGGCGACGCGAAAATTCTCGGCTTTCCCTTGTCCCGTATTTCAAATCGCCCAAGAGCGGATGCCCGATACTCGCGAAATGTACGCGAATCTGATGCGAACGCCCCGTCAAAAGTTCCGCTTCCACCTCCGTGACGAATCCGCCGTTGACGCGCATGTCCGAAATTTTCCGAAACTCCGTCACCGCCGGCACGGCTCCCGGCGTATTTTCCGCCGCGACCTTGACCGTATTCGTCGCCGGATCTTTCAGAAGCCATTTGGAAATCCGTCCCGTTTCCTCCGTCCGTCCGAAAACGAGCGCCCGATACCATTTCCGAATTTTCCGCTCCGCAATCCATTCCGAAATCTGCTGCAGCGCGCGCACCGTCTTTCCGCAAATGACGAGTCCCTCCGTATTTCGATCCAGCCGATGGCACACCGAGGGCCGCACCCCCGCCGCCTCCCCGACATACGAAAGCAATTCATCATTCAAAGACACTTTGCCTGTTCCGTCTCGCTGTGTCGGCATTCCACGTGGCTTTTGGACAATTAAAATCTCCGTATCCTCATACACAATCCGCTCGGCAAAGAGTGCCACATCCACATCCGGCCGTTCTTCTTCCGACGCCGCGGCAAAGGAATCGAATGTTTCATCCGAAAACCAAAATCGCACAACATCTCCGGTCGCCAAAATCTCCGCGCCCGTACATTTCTTCCCGTTATAAACGATATTTTTCTTGCGAAACGATCTGTACAAAAAACTGCGCGGCGCATGCGGCAATAATTTTTCGACGAATCGCATCAGTCGCTGCCCCTCGTTTTTTTCTGAAACAATAAAATCCCTCATACCCTTCTCCGATTTTCCGCATTGCCCGTTGTCCGTCGTCCGTTATCCATTCACCGCGCCTCACTTCCCATGAATCCCAAAGTACTCACGCCCGGTCTACGGTCACACGGTTACACGGGAAACGGTCACACGGACAGCGGCTAACAGCTATTCAAGAAATAGACATTCACACGAAAATCTGTTATTATCATTTCGTGGGCGTCTGTAGACGACGGGTTGCCACTCCGCTCCCTCATCCAAGGGAGGTGATAGTATGGGAACATTTACAATGAATATAATGTTAATCACTATATTTCTATTGGTTCTCTTGGCTATTATTTTGGCCTTAAAATACTGACACAGGAAAAGCCGCCCAGTCTCGAAAACACGGCGGCTTTTTCCTTGAATTAAAAATCAGGGAGCGGAGCCTGTCGCGGCAGGCGTCCACTTTCTATTGGCATTATAACAAATCGAATCAAGTTTGGCAAATTTTATACGAAACAGAATTTCGTCGTCCGCCATCCGTTTACCGTTCACCGTTCCTCACTTCCCATGAATCCCAAAGCTACTCACGCCCGATCAACGGTCAACGGTTATACGGGAAACGGTCACACGGATAACGGGCTTCAGCCCCTTTCAAACTGTTTCCTTTTCCGATACAATCCGAATCGGCACCTCCAAGGTCCCCAAAAGCTCCACGACTTCTTCTTTCGTATCCGCAGTGCTGTGAATGCAACACAGCGCCCGTGACGGATCGAGGGTCGTCAGCGTTCCCAGATATTCGTAGCTTTCCAAAATCCGATTCACAAAATTCACATCATGCGGATCGAGCTCAATGTATACACTGTCCGGTTCCATTTTGTTCCTTCTTTCTGATTGAGTGCACAGTACACAGTGCATAGTGCACAGGTTGAGGGGCTTAGCTTTTTACGTCAGACGCAAGATAGTTAGCAATTAGCAGTGAGTAGTGAGCAGTTCAGGTGTCGCCTGCGGCGACGATTTTTATAAAAATCGCGCGAAGCGCGTACCTAAATTGCTAACTTCTAATTGCTAACTGCTCACTGATTTTCTTCTCAGCATACTGTATGCCGGAATCGGTTGTTCCGTTTCCATCGTGACCTGCTCTTGGGCGTGCGGCGCGGAGGAAATTTCTTCTCCTTCTGCGTTTCTGAGTTTTCCGACAGTGAGCGGAAAAGAGATTCCGGAGGGCGTGAGGCATTCGACCGGCTCGCCCGCAAAAAAGCGATTTCTTTGCTCGACAATGACCGTGCCGGGTGTCTCGGAGCCGAGGACGAGGCCTATGAAATCATATGGCTGCTCCGGTTGCGAGGCCGCGTAATGTTGCGTTTCCTCATCCGGCTTGGCCGACGCGAATCCCGTCGTGTACGGGCGATGAGAAATCGTTTCCAATTCCGCCGTCCATTCCGGCCGCAGTGTCCACGCGTCGCCCTCTTCGTAATACGCGTCGATGGCGCGCCGATACGCCGCCGTGACCGCCGCGACGTAGTACACGCTCTTCATCCGCCCTTCGATTTTGAGGCTTTCGCAGCCCGAGCGGATGAGCGCGGGAATCTCGCCGATGAGGCACAAATCTTTGGAATTGAAAATGTACGAGCCGTTTTCGTCCTCCGTCACTGGCCAATACTGCCCCGGCCGCGTTTCCTCGACGACTTGATACCGGAAACGGCAGGCTTGGATGCATTCGCCGCGATTGGATTGACGCGCGCCGTTTGTGAAAAAATTGGAGAGCAGGCAGCGCCCCGACCAGGAAATACACATCGCGCCGTGCACGAAATATTCCAGCTCGACATCGACTTTTTTCCGAATCTCGGCCATTTCGGAGACGGACACTTCCCGCGCGAGCACGATGCGCTCCGCGCCGAGCTCTTTCCAAACAGCCGCAGCCCGAAAATTTGCGCAGGACGCCTGCGTGGACACGTGCAAGGAAAGCGTCGGCGCGACTTCCCGTGCCAGCGAGAAAACACCCAAATCGGACACAATCGCCGCGTCGACGCCGATGGTTTCCAGAAACCGAAAATACTCATCCAGCCCTGCCAAATCGTCATTTCGCGGGATCACATTCACCGTGACATAGACTTTTTTCCCGTTTTTGTGCGCAAAGGAAACGCCTTCTTCCATTTCTTCCGGCGTAAAATTTCCGCCGTAAGCGCGAAGCCCAAATCGTTTCCCGGCCAAGTACACGGCGTCGGCGCCGTAGCGAATCGCCATCCGCAATTTCTCCGGATTTCCGGCGGGGGATAAAAGTTCGATCTTTTTCATGAGTGGGGTCCTTGAAATAATAGTGCACAGTGCACAGGTTGGCGTGCTTGGCTGTTTTGTCGGACGGGATAGAGACGTCAGATGATCAGACGATCAGACGTCAGACCACGATTGACTTTTTTGTCAGGCGCGAGATAGCCGGGAGCCTGGAGCCGGGAGCTTGGAGCTTAAAAGCGGTGTCGCCTTTCGGCGACGTTTTTTTATAAAACAAATGCGCCGAAGGCGCCACATGTTAGCTTTCTTCTGGAAGAAGGCTAAGCGTTACGCGCTCCGCGCGATTTTTTTATATAAACCCACAGCGCAAGGCACAAACGTCACAAAAACCAAGCACATTCTGACGTCTGACTTCTGATGTCTGACGTCTTTGCCTCAAACGCCGCAAAAGCGAAGCAGTAAACCGCCGCGCCGACTGCTAATTGCTAACTGCTAATTGCTCACTGCGATGCCGTCTCCTTCTTCATACACTTTCGTCGTATAGTTCGTTTCCACATAATCCAGATACTCCCGGAGTCTTGCGACAATGGTGCGATAGCGATGAGGGACGAATACGTCTCCTCGGACAAGGCCACGGAAGAGGACGTTGTCGGCGCAGATGACGGCGCTCGGCGAGAGCAGCGGTTCGGCCACTTGCAGATGGCGCAGGTATTGTCCTTTGGGGCCGTCCAAATAGAAAAAATCGTAAGGCGCCGAAAGGGTCGGCAAAATTTCTGTGGCATCTCCCAAGAAACAGTGAATTCGTTCCGCGCAGCCGGCGTCTTGCGCGGCTTTTTGCGCTCGCGCCCGGCGCACCGGATTGATTTCGATGGTATCGATGGCTGCTTCCGGACAAGCCTCAGCCAAAAGAAGTGCAGAGAAACCGTTTCCCGTTCCGATTTCCAAAATTCGTTTCGGCTTTGCTTTTTGTGCAGCGGAAATGAGAATCGTGCGCTCCGTTTCCCGCAGAATCGGGACGCCTGTTTCCTCCGCTTCTTGCTCCAATCCGGCGAGGACGTCACGAGTTTCCATAAATTTCCTCGATTTTCGCTTCGTGCTCGGCGAGGGTCTTCGTGAAAACGTGGCGGCCGTCTTTTTGCGCGACGTAGTAAAGATATTCGCCCGGCTCGGCGGCCAGCACGGCTTGGATGGCGGAGAGTCCCGGCGACGCAATCGGCCCCGGCGGCAGACCTTCGTGGAGATAGGTATTGTACGGCGACGATATTTCCAAATCCGCAAACGTGAGCTCCGGCTTCGTCTTGCCGAGGGCGTACTGCACCGTCGCGTCGATTTGGAGCGGCATTCCGCGGGCAAGGCGCGCCAAAATGACGGAGGCGATCGGCACCTGGTCTTCCGGGAGCCGCGCCTCGCGCTCGACCAAGGACGCGATGGTCATGAGCTGATAGACGGTGAGATTTTTTGCTTTCGCTTTTTCGCGGATGGCCGGCGTCAGCGCGTCGTTCGTTTTTTCGTACAGAAGATCGCAAATGTCTTTCGCCGTGAAATCGAGCGGGATTTCGTAGGTGTCTGCCCACAAGAAACCTTCGCCCATAATCGGCGCGAGCGGCTCTGTTTTCATGTCGTCGTAGCGCACATACGAGGCGGCCGTTTTTTCAAAATCCGCGGCACCTTTGATGTTCGCTTTTCGGAAAATATCGGCCATCTGCCGCACTGTCGTTCCCTCGGGAATCGTGACCGTCGCCGACTCAGCGCGCCCGTGCTTCAGCGCCTCGATGGCTTCGCGCACGGTGAGCCCCTGCGTCAATCGGTAGTAACCTTGCTGCATCGCCGCCGTTTCTCCCGTCAATCGCAATGAGAAACGAAACAGCCCCGCACTCCGGATGACGCCCTTCTCTTCCAAAAGCGCCGCAATGTCCGCCCCCGTCGCTTCTCGCGGAATCGTCAGCACGACACCCTCGCGCCCCGCCGGTCGGTCCAAAGCGTACGCATACCAGCCCGCCGCGCCCGCAAGAAACACAACAACTGCGAGTGCACCCGCTGCCATTTTGAATTTTTTCTCCACCGAATTTCTCCTTTTCGGACAATTTTTCTCATTATATCACAGCTTCTCGTGATATAATAAAAATGTCTGTTGAGAGCGGTGAGCTGGGAGCTGGGAGCCTGGAGCTTTTAAGATGTAGCGCTCCGCGCGATTTTTATAAAAAAATTCGCCGTAGGCGCACCACTTTTGCTCCAAGCTCCCGGCTCATAGCTCAAAGCTGTTCCTGCTGTAAGGAG
>CAVHDO010000033.1:0-13787 GCA_963634795.1 Oscillospiraceae bacterium | reverse complement strand
TTTTCCCGATGCTGCGTCAAGTGGCGGCTTACATAGGCTCGCTATGCTCGCCACCGCTTTCCTTGCCTCGGAAAAAATTCCTATGAGCCCTTCGGATAACGGCCGAAGAGGTCTCACCCTGCAAAGGAAAGAAACCGCCGCCAGGGCAAGACAGTGAGCAATTAGCAATTAGCAGTGAGCAGTTGGCCGAGCTTTTTCTTATTTAAGCTTTTGAGGCGTTTGTGATTCTCGCTGTATAAAAAATGCGCGAAGTGCGTACCTGCACTGCTAACTGCTCACTACTCACTGCTAACTTTTATTGGCGCGGCACCGGCGAATTTTGCACAGACGGGTCTCCTTGCGCATTTCTTTGCGATCCAATAACAAACTAAATCGCAAAAAAAAGCCCGGCGCGAACCAAGCCTTTCCAAGCCTCATCAAGCCGCCATCTCAAACGCCGCGAAAGGAAAGCAAAATTCCGGCTATGCTCCCCATCTCTGTCACCAAAAAGCTTTTGCCACAAATGCCGCGGAAACAAATACAAAGCAAGCCCCGCCTCTCATCTCTGTCACCAAAAAGCTTTTGCCACAAACGCCGCAAAAGCAAAGAACGCAAAAGCTACGCCTCTCTTCCCTCTTTTGTGATATAATGACTAAGTATAATTTCTAATAAAACGGAGAAGAAAGGACCTCCTGATGGTACGGGATAAAAAAAGACTGAAAAACGCGGGCGACGCTTGGATTCGCAAGAAACCTTCGAAATGGAAGAAATTCTTCCGAATTGTACTCGTCGTCCTGATGATTGTATTCTGCGGAATGATCGGCGGCTGCCTCTTGGCGACTTGGAGCGGGATGCCCGATGTGTCGCGGACGATGACGCCGGATACGTCTTCGCAGATTTTCGATCGAAATGGGAAACTCATCACGACGGTGCACGCGGAGCAAGATCGCTTGCCGGTCGATATTTCCGTCGTGCCGAAAAATTTGCAAAACGCATTCATCGCCGCCGAGGACAATCGTTTCTACGAACACGGCGGCATCGATCCACGCGGCATTCTACGCGCCGCCGTCAGCAATTTGATTCAAGGAAACGCGACGGGGCAGGGCGGCTCGACCATCACGCAGCAGCTCGCGCGGAACGCGTTTCTCACGCAGGAGCAGACGATTCGCCGCAAGGTGCTCGAAGTCATTTTGGCGCTGGAAATCGAAAGAAAATACACCAAGGACGAAATCCTCGAGATGTACATGAATCAGATTTATTTCGGCCAAGGTTGCTACGGCGTGCAGACGGCGTCGAACGTGTATTTCGGAAAAGACGTGAAAGACTTAAGCCTGGCGCAGTGCGCGATGCTCGCCGGTCTCCCAAACAGCCCGAATTATTATTCGCCGTTCCGCAGTCTGGAAGCGGCGAAATATCGCCAAGGCATCGTGCTCGACCAGATGGCGAAATACGGCTATATCACGGAGGCGGAAGCGGCCGAGGCAAAACAAGCGGATCTCGCGCTGGCCAAACCGGACGCCGCGGATGCGAACCGCCCGGCCTCATATTTCATTTCGTACATCATTCAGCTTTTGGCGGATAAATACGGCGCGGAAACGGTCTACAAAGAGGGCCTTCGCGTCTACACCACACTCGATTTGGATATGCAAAAAGCAGCGGAAGCGGCGCTGCGTCAAGATTTGCCGGAAGGCGTCAAGGACGGAAACGGCATCCTGCAGCCGCAGGGCGCGCTTCTCTCCATGGAAGCCAAGACGGGCAAAATCTTGGCGATGGTCGGCGGGCGCGGCGACGATCATTTCAACCGCGCCGTGCAAATGACGCGCCAGCCGGGCTCAGCCTTCAAACCATTCACCTATGTGACGGCTCTGGCGAACGGGCGTTCCTCGGCAACGTCTCTCCCCAATACGGCGAAAGAATTTGCCGACGGCTGGACGCCGCAAAATTACGACCGCACGCAGAGCAAGACGGTGACGCTCCACGATGCGCTCGTCCACTCGCTCAATATCCCGACGGTGAATTTGGCCAATGACGTCGGGATCGGAAAAGTGATAGAAACAGCCAAAGCTTGCGGTATTTCCACTCTCGTCACGGACGGCAGCTATTCCGATCTGAATCTGTCGGCCTCCATCGGCGGCCTCACGTACGGCGTCAGCGTCTGGGACATGACGAAAGCGTTCGGCGTCTTTGCCAACGACGGAAAAGTCGTGGAGCCTTTTGCCATTTTGAAGGTCGAAGATCGAAACGGGACAGTGCTCGAAGACCACGAGACGCCGGAGCCCGGCCGCCAAGTCTTGGAATTGGAAGCCGTGCAAGAGCTGAACAGCATTCTGCAGGACGCCATCAGCTACGGCACCGGCGGCAACGCGTATATCGGCCGCCCCATGGCAGGCAAAACGGGCACGACGGACAATGAGCACGACGCATGGTTCGTCGGTTACACGCCGGATATCGTCACGGCCGTCTGGATCGGCGACGATTCGGGCAGCGACGCCGGCTACACGGGCGGCACAATCCCGGCAGCCATTTGGCGCGATTACATGAGTGAAGCCGTGGCAGATATGCCGGCAACCGCCTTCCCCATGTCCGAATCGACAAGACAACGCATCGCCGCCGCCCAGGCCGAAGCCGCCAAAAAAGCAGCGGAAGAAAAAAAGAAGGAAGAGGAAAAGAAAAAGAAAGAAGCGCTGGAAAAAGTCAAAAAAGAAGCCCGAGACGCCGGCTCCAAACTCCTCGACCGCATCACAGGAAACGTAAAGGGCGAATCCAAAACGCGTTAAAGTGTTCCGTTTTCCGTCTGCCGTTTACCGTTCCTCATATCCCTTAAAAAGCAAAGCTTGAAAAGGCTTGATTTCGCGATACTAACTTCATCAAACTTTCTCATTCTCGCTTTCCGGGCGGCTTGAAAAAGCTTGATAAAAAAATCGTCTTTCAAGGGAATGTAAAAAAATAAGGCAGGATACAAAAAAATCTGTCGATTGAAATAGCGCTTTTTGCGATTTGGTTTGTTACAAAATCGCAAAGCAACGCGCAAGGGGACCCGCCTGTGCAAAAATTCGCCGGCTCCGCGTCAATAAAAGTTAGCAGTGAGTAGTGAGCAGTTAGCAGTGCAGGTACGCGCTTCGCGCATTTTTTTATACAACAAGAATCACAAACGCCTCAAAAGCCAAGCAAGAAAAAGCCCTGCCAACTGCTAATTGCTCATTGCTAACTGCTAACTGTTCGAAGGCTGAGCGGCGGCGCCCCATGAGCCGAGGCGAATTTTGCCCTGGCGGCGGCTTCTTTCTCTTGCTTCGTTCTCTTTCTTCCCCGGGGAAGAAAGAGAATGAAGTGCTGTAAGGAGCTCCGTAGGGAAGCTCCCCCACTTGACCCGCGCCGTCAGGCGCATTCCGCGAAGCGGAACCACCCGCATGCTGCACCGACAGCATCTCCCACGTTGCAAAACTTTCACAAGAAGTTGCAAACGTGCGCCGAGCACTCGCACCCTCACAACTTCGCCAAAAATTCCAACCGCTCCTTGAGCGACGACAATTTTTCTCCGTACTCCGCCAGCTTTGCCTTTTCCTTTTCCACCACCGCCGGCGGCGCTTTCGCCAGGAAACCTTCGTTTTGGAGCTTCCCGTTGATTTTCTGGATTTCCCTTTCCAGACCCGCGCGCTCCTTCTCGATGCGCGACCGTTCTTTTTCCGCGTCGATAAGGCCCGCGAGTTCCAGATAGACCTCCATGCCCGTCACCACCGTCGCGAGAGCGTTTTCGTGTTTCTTCGCGTCCTTCGGGAGAAGCTTCAGTGTTTCCACGTGCGCCAATTTTTCGAAATACGCCCGGTGCTTTTCGATCGCCTCCGCCAAATCCGCGCGGTCCGTCGCGATTTCCGCCGTGCAGGGCAGATTCGGCGCCACATTCGCTTCCGCCCGCATGTTGCGAATCGCTTTGATCGCTTCCATCAGGCATTCCATGCATTCTTTTTCTTTCGGGAAACGCAAATTTTCATCCGGCGTCGGCCACTTCGCCCGCGCCAGAATCTCGCCCTCATGCGGCAAGTGCTGCCAGATATGCTCCGACACGAAAGGCATGAAGGGGTGCAGAAGCGCCAGCATCCGCGTCAGCACATACACCAGCACATACTGCGTCACCCGCCGGTCGTCATTGTGCTCGCCGTAGAGCCGCGCCTTCGCCGTCTCGATGTACCAATCGCAGAAACTGTTCCACGCAAAATCGTAAATCGCGTCCGCCGCCTCGCCCAGCTCATATTTATCCAGATTTTGGGAAACATACGTCTCCGTCTCGAAAAGTTTCTCCAAAATCCAGCGATCCGCCAGCGTGTACTGCTCTTTTTTCGGAATGAAACTCTCGTCGAAATCCTCCAAATTCATGATCGTGAATTTCGCCGCATTCCAGATTTTATTCGCAAAATTCCGGTTTCCCTCCACGCGTTCGTAATAGAAACGCATGTCATTGCCCGGCGTATTCCCCGTCACCAGCGTGAAACGCAGCGCATCGGCGCCGTAATCGCGGATGACGTCCAAAGGATCGATCCCGTTTCCGAGCGACTTCGACATTTTCCGCCCCTGGCTGTCGCGGACGAGCCCGTGAATGAAGACCGTACGGAAAGGCACCTCGTGCATGAATTCCATCGCCGTGAACATCATGCGCGCGACCCAGAAGAAAATAATGTCGTAGCCCGTCACGAGGACACTCGTCGGATACCATTTCTTCAAGAGCTCCGTTTCCTCCGGCCAGCCCATCGTGGAAAACGGCCACAGCGCCGACGAAAACCACGTGTCGAGCACATCGGGATCCTGATGAATGTGCGCGCTGCCGCATTTCGGACACGCGGAAATATCCGTGCGCGACGCCGTCACCTCGCCGCAATCGTCGCAATACCACACCGGAATCCGATGCCCCCACCAGAGCTGACGCGAAATGCACCAATCGTGAATATTTTCCAGCCACTGAATGTATGTATGAGAGAAACGCTCCGGCACGAACTTCGTTTTCCCTTCGCGCACCGCTTCCATCGCCGGCTCCGCGAGCGGCTGCATCTTCACAAACCACTGCTTCGTCGTCATCGGCTCCACCGTCGTGTGGCAGCGCGAGCAATGCCCGACCGCGTGATTCGTTTCCTCGATCTTCGCCAAGAGACCCGCCGCCTCGAAATCGGCCACGATCGCCTTTCGCGCCTCCTCGCGGCTCATCCCCTCGTACTTGCCCGCCTTCTCATTCAGCGTCCCGTCTTCCGTGAACACCAAAATACTCGGAAGATGGTGCCGCTCGCCGACCAAGAAATCGTTCGGATCGTGCGACGGCGTGATTTTCACACAGCCCGTGCCGTACGCCGGATCGACATACTCGTCCGCCACCACCGGGATTTCCCGATTCATCATCGGTAGCATCAGCGTCTTTCCGATTAAATGCTTGTACCGCTCATCCTCCGGATTCACCGCGACCGCCGTATCCCCCGGAATCGTCTCCGGCCGCGTCGTCGCAATCTCCACAAAGCCGTCCTCACCGACAATCGGATACCGGAAATACCACAAATGCCCCGTCTCATCCTCGTGCTCCACCTCGATATCCGAGAGCGCCGTCCGGCAGCGCGGGCACCAATTCGTGATCCGGTTTCCCTGATAAATCAGACCCTTTTCATACAGCGCGCAGAAAACTTCCCGCACCGCCCGCGCGCACACCTCATCCATCGTGAACCGTTCGCGCGTCCAATCGCAGGACGATCCCAACTTGCGAATCTGTTTCCCGATTGTATTGCCATATTTTTCTTTCCAAGCCCAGACCCGCTCCAAAAATTTCTCGCGGCCCAGATCGTACTTCGTGAGACCCTCCTCGGCGATCTGCTTCTCCACCTTCACCTGCGTCGCGATCCCCGCATGATCCTTCCCCGGAAGCCAGAGCACATTACAGCCCTGCATCCGTTTGTAACGCACCAAAATATCCTGCAGCGTCCCGTCCAGCGCGTGCCCCATGTGCAGCTGCCCCGTGACATTCGGCGGCGGCAGCACGATGGAAAAACCCTCCGCGCCCTCCTTCGGCTCATCGTGGAAAACCCCGTGCGTTTCCCAAAAATCGTACCACTTCTCCTCGATCTCCGACGGATCGTACGTCCCCAAATTCTCATACTTGGCCATGACTGTCACTCCTCACCGAAATACAGGAAACAAAAATTTCCGATGAAACAAAAAAGTGCCCTCGTCCCTTAGGACGAAAGAGCACTTCCGCGGTACCACCTAAATAGCCGAAAACCTCGGCCTCTCATTTGCCTCTATCGCCTGCCCGCGTGCCGCCCTCGCGGCAAAGCTCGGGGGTGACCCGCTCCCGGATTTTGAGACGCTCCCACCGACCGCGCCCTCTCTGAAAAAATCTCGGAAACTTCTTCCCGTCTACGCTGTTGTATATGGAAGTATGATACCAAGAAACGGGAGGAAATGCAAGGGGATAGTGCACAGGTGGCGTGCTCGGCTGTTTTGCTCAGGCGGGAGAAAAGAGGGAAGAGGGAAGAGGGAAGAGGGAAGAGGGAAGAGAAGCCGAGCGGATTCTTGCTTTACTTTTGCGGCAGGCAGGATGGAGACGTCAGATGATCAGACGTCAGATGGTTGCTATGCTTTGGGTGTCATGCCCGAGATCGTTTTTAGCCATTAGACAAAGCTTGAGGCGGGCTTGATTTTTATGGTCAGGCGCAAAAAATATAGAGGAAAAGAAAAGGAATCACCTGTTCTCTTCCCCTATCTGCTACAAAAATATTTTTCAAATAAAACACCGCCCAAGGGCTATGATACAAACATGGCGCTTAACTTGGCAATCTGCCTTGCACAAACTGCAAGACGGCCTCGCAGCCGCGGAGAATATCGGAATATGTTTCCTCGAAATCGCCCGTATACCACGGATCGGCGACTTCTTTTTCTATGCCCGTGAAAGAAAGTAGCAAATGAATTTTTCCGGCTTTGTCTTCGCCCAAAAGTTTTGAGAGGCGACGGAGATTTTCACAATCCATTGCCAGAATGAGATCGGCGTGGTCGTAGTCTTCCCGCGTGATAAGGCGGGCGCGCCGCGGCGCTGTGGGGATGCCTTTCTCTTGCAATTTTTGCTTCGCGCGCCGGTCCGTGTCATGCCCGATTTCCTCTGTCGTGCACGCGACGGAATCGGCGAATATTTCCCCAGAAAGCCCCGCTCTTCGCACAAGATCTTTCATAATAAATTCCGCCATCGGCGAGCGACAAATATTTCCGTGACAAACGAAAAGAATCTGTGTCATACCGGCTCCTTTATGAAGCCGTCTGCCGGACGCTTTTTTCGTACAATTCATCCGGGCACAAATCCTGCCCTTCCGGCCACACGACAGTAAATCCGTCCGTACGAACCATGCGAAAATACGCCTTATCTCTGAGATGGCCGTACCATTCGCCGCGAATATACGGCATCACATCAAAGTTTTTCGTCTCGCCGTTGTCAAATGTCACCGTAAGGCTGTAATTATCATTCGGCACGACAGCCACGGCAGTCGGTCTGAGCATCGGAATCCCTCCTGTTTTCATGCAATCCATCTGTATCGATTATATCACACGAGCAACCTATCTCCGAAGGCCGCAATAAAAAGCGCCGTCGAGTTTCTTTCCCAACGGCGCTTTTTGTTGCTTTGTCCGCAATCACTGCTTCGCTTTCTGATAATATTTCGTTCCTTTATCGGAATCGTGCATGATGTCCATGAGTTCTTTGGCGCGCTCCAAGGTCAGATCACAGGCTTTGGCGTATTCTTCCAAAGGATTCCCGCGTTCCTTACGCTTTTTCGCCATGAGCGCCCGGCGAGCTTCTTTGTCCAGCCCTTCGGCCTCTTTTAAATCCAGCTGCCTGCGGACGTGCCGAAAAATCATGTACGTCTGCGTGCTGTCCGCCTCCGCCTGCGTCATTTTTCCGTCCTTCACGAGCTCAGCCAAATAATACTTGGAGGCTTCCGGCCGATGCGGCTCCCTATCCCGAAGTTCCGCAGGCATATCGGCCGGCGGCGGCATCCGAGCCTCCGTATTCGCGCCAAACAAAGGAAACAAAAACCCCGCACCGATAAGCAAAAATAATTTTTTCATCCCAGCGCCTTACAAATCAAACGACAAAGAAACCGTATACGTCCGACCGGCGGCATGGTACCATTGCCAATAATCCCGATCCAAGAGATTGTTGATGGCAAATCCGAGCGTCACCCCTTCGTCGAATTTGTAGTTGCCGCCCAAGTTTATCGTAAACACCGAGTCCTTGGAAAACATGGCGTTCGATACATTCCCCGGGTCATTGCAAGAACTGCTGTATTGCGTTTCCACATATCCATCCCAGTTTTTCCGATTGTAAGAAATCCCCGCATGGAACGTATGCCGCGGAATCGAATAGATCCTCTTTCCCTTTCCGTCTTCGGCATTGATAAATCCGTAATTCATATACCCGGACAACATATCATTGAACGAGTGTGTCAATTCGATTTCTCCCCCGACACGCTTCGCTTCATCAATATTCACATATTGTTTATAGTTACCAACTGGCTGTGCAGTGATCAAATCCTTCGTCTTGGCATGATACAGGGAAACGGTCAATGACGTCTTATCGCCGAGCTTTTGCTTCGTGCCGATTTCAAACGTATTCGTCGTTTCCGGATTCAAATCCGGATTGGCGATATAGCCATAGCTTGGATCGTTACGATACATCTGATACAGCGTCGGCGGATTGAACGAATGCCCGTAGGACACATAGTAGCTACTCCGCTTGTTCGGCGTATATTCAAAAGAAATTTTCGGGCTCAATTCATTGTACGTGCTCTCTTCTTGCTTTATGTCGGAAGAGTCGTTGTGAAAAAAGCCGTCGTATTTCTTATACCGATCCCAGCGAAGGCCGGCATAGACGGTCCATTGATCGTTAATGCTATACGCATCCTGCAAGAACGCGGAAATCGTCATATTCGTCCCGCCCATGCGGCTATTCACTTTCGTGACGGAATCCTTGTCGCCCCAATGCGCCACCGTTTCCTTCGAATATTCCATGGAATCCTTCTGGAAATCCATGCCGGCAACCAGCCGATTCCGCCCGATGTCCCATTCTTTCTGGAAATCGGCCTTATAGGAATGATTCGGATAATGATTTTTAGTACCGGCGCCTTCTTTTGCAAAATCTTTGCCGGTCGTATACCCGGCATCCTTCACATCCGTCAGGCCGACATTGGCATAAAATTTGCTTTTCTCATCGCGATAGTTGAAGGCGTGGATATCCACCTCACGGAATCCTTCATAATCCGTAAAACTATCTTCTTTAAAATTATAATATTTTCCATCCGGCAAAAGGACACTTCCCGCAAAAAGCTCCTTCCCATTCGCATCATGAATGAAAGAAACCGGATTATTCCCGAAATACCGATATTCATCATGCGTGTAGCGATAGGTCAAAGAATGCCCATTCGAAAAATCATGTTTCACTTTGAAATTATATGTCGTGCCTCGACTGGCTCCCGTCCCCGGATACCCCAGCAAATAAACGGTCGCCCCGGTATTCCGAATATGCGTAATGGCGCCGGTACCGACGACGCCCACCGGCGAAGTCGCCTTTCCTCCTGTGACAGAAGAATATTTTTTCAAATATCCGTTTGTTCTTTTGTTTTCCCAACCAAAGGAGACCGACCAGTTGTGTTTAAGCTTTTGCGATATGGAAATTCCTCTCTTCCATGTAGCATAGGAGCCGTAAGAAACATAGCCCCGGATAGCATTCTTATCCGGATCTTTCGATGTGATATTAATGACCGCCCCGACAGCTCTTCCGCCATACAACGCCGACGCTCCGCCGCGAACCAATTCAATTTTTTCGACATCATTGATGGAAACGGCATTCCAATTCACGCCACCTTCGTATCCATCATTCAGCGGCATACCATCGTAAAGGACGAGAATATTGCTTTCGCCGAAACCACGAATTTTGATCTCTTGCGCCACATCCGACATCCCCTGTCCGCGACCGTCATACACACCGGGAAGCATGCCAATGGCCTCCGTAATGGTTCGCACATTGCGTTTCTCGATATCCTGCGCCGTCACCACACTCACGGACGCAGGCACCTCACGCACCGTCTGCTTGCTTTTCGTCGCCGTCACGACGACCTCATCCAGCGTCGATACCGTCGGCGTATCCGCTGCACTGACTCCCGACGTACCAAATACCGAAACCATTCCGAGCGCCGCCAAAACGGCCACTTTCAAATTTCCTTTCATATCGGGTCACTCCTCATGACTGAAAATAATGGAATTAATGAAAAACAATAAAAATATAAAAAAAATCGCCTTCGTATTATATCACTTCTTCATCTATTTGTAATCTCGGAAATAAGAATTCGATGCACACGCGATATTCGGCTATCAGTATAAAAGCTATGACTATCATACGGCTGACAAACAATATTTCAAAACAATCCCATTCCGAATTCGCGAAGACAAAGATTTGGAAAATCACAGAACTCCAAAAATTGTAAAACCGCTTTGCCATAATTCCCACACAAAAAAACTCTTTCCCCCTCACGGAAAAAGAGTTCTTTTGTGAAGTGATTTCAAAAATCTCCTTCTTTTGGGATGTTCGATCATGCCGATAACCGCAACACGACCGACCCGCCGATCGGACATTTTAATTCAGCGTCACGTACTGCCCGCCTTCGACTTTGAGGAGGACCAGATCGACTTCGGGATCGCCGGAATTGTTGAAATTCATCGGACCGACGGCGGATTCGAAATTTTTCACATTGGCGAGTGCGTCGCGGATTTTCTTTGCGTCTGTCGTTGTACCGGCGTCTTCCATCGCTTTGGCGGCCAGTTTCACGGAAACGTAGGCGCACGCGGCGAAATTGTCCGGATCGTGACCGTATTTCTCCTTGAAATTCTTGACGAACGCCTTCGTCGCTTCGCTGTCGCGGTCGGCGGACCACATGGACGAGACGTAGACATTGTCCGCTGCCGCGCCTGCAATTTTTAGGAGCTCGGGGGAAACAAAACCGTTGTCGCCCAGAACCGGCTGATTCATGCCCATTTCTCTCATTTTCTTCAGAATGAGCCCGCCTTCTTGGTAATAACCGGCCACGACGACGGCATCCGGATTCGCCGCGTGGATTGTGGTGAGCTGCGCGCTGAAATCTGTGTCTTTGTCGGCGAAAGTTTCCGTTTCCACGATGGAAACGCCTTCGGCTTCGAGCGCTTTCACAAAAGTTTTGTACGCGGACACTTGGTGCTCGTTGTTGTTTGAGTAGAGCACGGCGACCGTCTTGTAACCCAGAAGTTTGTGCGTCTTTTGCACCGTCTGCGGGATGTTTTGCGATTCCGGCACGCAGTTTCTGAACATATAATCGCCGATTTCAATGAGTCCTTCCGCCGTCGTCGCCGCACCCAAGAGCGGAATCTTTGCCTGCTGGAAGAGCGGACCCACCGCTTTGTATTCGCCGGAAATGAGCGGCCCGACAACGAGCACTTTTTTGTCGGCGATCATTTTCTGCGCCGCGCTCACGCATTGTTGTACATTTCCTTTCGTATCCGCCATCTCGACGTCGAAATGGATTTTTCCCTCGCGATTCACTTCCTCGACGGCCAAATCGAATCCTTCTTTTTCCGCCAGACCGTACGACGCGACGCTCCCTGTGACGCCGTTTAAGAAACCGATTTTCGCGACCTTCGCGCCTTCGGCCGCCTTCGTCGCCGCACCGCCGTCACCGCCGCAACCGGCCAGTCCCACCGCCGCCGCTGCCAAGAGCAACGCCAAACCCATTCGTTTCCAAGTCTTTCTCATCTCTTAACTCCTTTTGAAAAATACATTCCTCGCGCGTACATTTATTTCCACAAGGAACCACTGATTGAATCGAAGAATCTTGTTTTGCGGCATAATGATGCAATACTGCGTCAGAGGGCTCCTTAGATAGGGTTCACTATCTGCGTCGCCTTTTTCCTTGTCTTGCATCATTATGCTTGTCGCAAAACAAGATAACGATTCAATCAGCGCTTCCTTAACAAAAAACCTCCGGCTGTTTTCACAGTCGAAGGCGCAGAGCGCGGTACCACTTCGGTTTATCGCTTGCCGTTTTCGTATAAGCCGCCGACAAAAAAATCCCTGCCCCGAAAGGGCAAGGACGCTTCGCGTGGTACCACCTTGCATTGTACTCAGTGCCAAGGGCGAAACCGTACAAAAAAGCCCCCGTCCACATTGGGACAGGGGCGAAATCGCGGTACCACCCTGCATTATACTCAGGCTATCCGTAACGGGGACCTCCGCCTCAGCCTACTTCGTTTCGACCAAGAAGCTCACGAGTGATAGATTCCCGACCCTTCACACCGGCTTTCACCCCACGCCGGCTCTCTGCAGATCCCGATCGGTTCACGTCTCGTTCATCGCATGTACGCATTTGAATATGGGGAGAGTATACAGGAAACCGCCCGCTTTGTCAATCATTTTTGAAACAATCCCATCGACGAGCAAAAAGTTTTGGTATTCGCAGGTCGAAAACTTTGTAAAAACAAAAAGTTTTCGACCTGTGAAGTCGGAAACTTTTTCTTTCCTCTTTTCCGGGAAAACGAAATTTTTCAAATTTCTCCCATTTGCGCGCGCGCCTTTTCCTATTGTATAATACCCACGTCGCGACGGCGGCACAAAATCCATGCGAGCGTGGCGAAACTGGCAGACGCGCCGGATTTAGGATCCGGTACCTTGCGGTATGGGGGTTCGAGTCCCTTCGCTCGCACCAAAAGGGGCTGTGAAAAAATGATTTTCATTTTTTCACAGCCCCTTTCTCCTTGCATATTTTCGTTTTTCATGACCCGTCAAAATTGCGTATTTTGTTTTTCAAAACATGCAAAACTTGCGTATTTCTATTGCGTATTTTTGAAAAACATGATATAAAAAAGCCGAGGTGATTCCAATGAAACTGAAAGAGCTCCGAAAACAGAAAAAATTGACACAGGCCGAATGCGCCTCCTATTTGGGCGTGCCGCTTCGCACGTATCAAAATTACGAAAGCGATCCGAAAAAACAGGGCTCGCTCAAATACGATTACATGATGGAAAAGCTCGAGTCCTACGGGTATATCGATGAAGGGCACGGCATTTTGACGCCACAAACCATCAAAGATTTGTGCCGGCCGATTTTCGCCGCACACCCGGTCGAGTACGGCTATCTTTTCGGCTCTTACGCCAAAGGAAACGCCACGGAAAAAAGCGATGTCGATCTCCTGATTTCCACTTCCGCTTCCGGCATCCGATTCTACGATCTGGTCGAAACGCTTCGCGAGACGCTCCGCAAAAATGTAGACGTCCTCAATGTGACGCAGCTCCGTGACAATCCGGAGCTCATGAATGAGGTATTGCGGGACGGGGTGAAAATCTATGGATAATATAAAAAGCGACCGTTACTACCTTGAAAAAATTCTGACAGACCTTTCCTTTATTCTTGCCCACACGGAAGGATTGACGAAAGAAGAGTTTTCCGAAAACGACATTTTAATCGACTCCGTCCTCTTTCGTTTGATTCAAATATCAGAAAACTCCGACCGATTAACGGAAACTTTTCGCTTATACAATGACGAAATTCCTTGGCACGCCATGAAAGGGATGAGAAACAGAATTGTCCACGAATACGGCGCCGTGGATTTATCCATCATATACGACACAGTCCGACAAGACTTGCCCAAACTTCTCGCCGATCTGAAAAATTTGTGACAACAAAAAAGCTTCGGAAATCATTCCGGAGCTTTTTATTTGTATTTCCTTATTCCTCTTCAGGATATTCCGCGTTCGTGTACACTTCCTGC
>CAVHDO010000032.1:0-14002 GCA_963634795.1 Oscillospiraceae bacterium | reverse complement strand
CAGAGAGCAGAGAGCAGAGAGCAGAGAGCAGAGAGCAGAGAGCAGAGAGCAGAGAAGCCGTTTAATAATAAAATGAATATTTTGAAGGCGCTGGGGATTATGGCCGTCGTGGGCGGTCATTGCGGGATTAATTTTCTGTCCTGGTTCCCAGTAGCTTCTTTTCATATGCCTCTGTTTATTTTTATTTCCGGTTATTTCTTTCATGATCAAAGATTTGCTTCGCTTTTGAAATCGAAGGCGAAGCATTTATTGTGCCCGCTTTATCTTTGGAATTTATTTTTTGGTATTTTGGGTACCGTGCTTTTGCATTACGGATTGATTCGCATGGGTACGCCTATTTCTGTGGAAACATTTTTTATAAAGCCATTTATGCGTGGGAGTCATTATGCATTTATTGCTCCGCTTTGGTTTATAGCGACATTGTTGGAAGTGCAAATGCTGTGTTGGGGGCTGTATCGGCTTTGCAAGAGAAATTTTTGGGGGTTGACAGGGGTTGCTTTTCTTTGCTACATTGCCGCGGTGATGATGGCAGATCATCGATGGCATCAGACTTATGGAGATTGGATGCTCGTTCTTGAGCGCGCTTTGTTTTTGTTTCTTTTTTATGTGTTGGGTTCCTTGTATCGAAATTACGGAGAGAAAAAAGATTCGTTTTCGGTCAATAGGATTGCCTGTCTTGTGATTTTGAACGGGATTCTTTTGGGATTTGTCAGTCGTAATATGGGAATGAATGTGTACGGGATGGAGATTCCGCATCCGCTGTGGATGCCCTTGGTGACGTCTTTGACCGGAATTTACTTATATTTACAAGCGGCAGAGATTCTGAAAGACAAGGTCAAACGAAATTCTTTGCTTGGATTTATAGGGGAACATACATTTTCTATCTTGGCGTTACATCTGCTTTTCTTTTGGATTTTGAACAACGGTTTCTTTTTATTGAAACAGTATGGCGTTTTCCCACTTCGTAGTTTTAATTATGATAGATATATGCATTCAATTTTTTTCCGCGTCACGGAACACGCGCCGATGATCAATGGGATTTATTTTTTGGTCGGCATGGGCGGGTCTTTGCTTTGTGTGTATTTGTATGAGCGGTACAAACCGATGTTGCTTGAGCGTATTCGGACTTTGCGGGCATAAGTTTTGGGAGACGGCCTGGCGTGCGGACGCTTTGGCCGTTTTTTTTGTGGAATGAAAAGGCTTGAGGTTTCGGCGCGGAGTTTTGGTGTTCTTTTCGTTGATTTGCTTTTGACGTCGGGCTTGAAAGGGCTTGATTGTTTTTGGGCTTTTGGGACTTCTGAGGAAAGATAGGAATGGGAAAGGGTGTAAAAGAATTTCACCGCCAATCTCAAGCTTTATCAAGCCTTGGACGAAAGGCAAGAATGGGAAAGGGTGCAAAAGAATTTCATCACTATGCTCAAGCCTTTTCATGCCTTAAATCAAAGCCAAGAATGGGAAAGGCAGAAAATGCTTATCGCTGAAATCATCAAGCCTTTTCAAGCCCCGGACTAAAGACAAGAATGGAAAAGGAAGAAAAAGTACAGCGTCGAGACCATCAAGCCTTTTCAAGCTTTTTCATCCAAGGAGGGACGGTGAACGGTGAACGGCCAACGGACAAACGGCTAACGGCCAACGGAGAAAGGAAGCGCGTTTCCTGAATTTGGTATATAATAAAGAAAAGTGCGCTCGGATAAGGGGCGCGGGGAATTTTTGTTTTGAATCGCGGAGGGTGAGCGATGCGTTGGGATGAGAGGCAGAGGAAATATTGGATTGCGGCTGCTGTCTTGTTGCTTGCCATGGCCGCGATTTATTTCTATACGCATCGGAATAGCGGGCAGGGAAATCCGCAGCCGGCGGCGCCGCTGGTCCGCCTCGAGACGCTCTCTTTGCGGGATATGAAAAGGCGCGTGGTGCTGTCGGGAGAGACGGTGGCGCGGGCGTCGGTGGATATTTCTCCCAAATATGCCGGGCGGATTGCGTCTGTCGAGGTGGAGCTGGGGGATGTCGTCCGGCCCGGGGAGGTTTTGATTCGGCAGGATGTGCGGGATGTCGCCGTTTCCATTTTGCAAAATCATGCGCAGAGTGCGGAGGCGTCGGCGGAGGCGGTCGTGGCGCGGGCGTCGCACGGGGCGGATTTGCTGAAGGCGCGGACGAATTTCGAGACGGCGAAAGCGACGTATGAGCGCTATCAGAAGTTGTACGATGCGGGCGCGGTGGCGCTGCAGGAGCGGGATGAGAAATATCGCGCGATGACGGAGGCGCAGGCGGTGCTGGCGGCGCTCGAAGATCAGCAGCTGGGTGAGGTGTCGGCGGCGGTCGCGGCGAAGGAAGCGGCGGCGGCCAAAGCCGAGTACATGGTGGAGGCGTTGGAAATCCAGCGCGAGGATTTGGCGTTGAAATCGCCCGTGGCCGGGGTGGTCGGCTATCGCAAGGCGGAGGCGGGCGAATGGGCGACGGCGGGGGAAACGCTCTTGACGGTCGTGGACAACAGCCGTCTGTATTTCGATTGCCTCGTGGCGGAGCAGGACATCGGCGTCTTGCGTGAGGGAATGGAAACGGAGATTTCTCTTTCTTCGGTCGGCAAGACGGTGAAGGGAAAGATTTTGTACGTCGCGCCGTCGCCGGAGGAGAATGCGCGGGCGTATCGCGTCCGGCTCTTGCTCGCGGATGCGGCGTCTCTTCGCGCGGGGCTTTTCGGTCGCGCGGAGATCGAGGGGACAATGCGGACGAAGGCGATTTTCGTCCCGAAGGAAGCGGTTTCCAATGAGAACGGGAAAACGTATGTGTATGTGATTTCCGCCGACGGCGTCGCGCAAAAGAGGGCGGTCCGGACGGGGCTGTCGAATGACGAGGCCATCGAGCTGCTTTCCGGCGTCACGGCGGGCGAGCGGGTCGCGGTGACGAATGCGTCGCGGCTTTCGGACGGGATCCGGGTCCAAATCGATGGGTAAGTGGAATTTGACGCGTTACTCGGTGACGCACCCCATCGGAATCACGATGATGGTCCTCTTTTTCATCGTGCTGGGGCTCTACAGTTATTGGCGGATCGGCGTCGAATTGTATCCGAATATCAATACGCCTTTCGTCGTCGTGTCGGTGCGCTACGACGGCGCGGATGCCGAGTCGGTCGAGCAGCAGATTACGAAACCGGTGGAAGACGCGCTTTCGTCCGTTTCCGATGTCCGGCACATCAATTCGCGTTCCCGCACGGGGCGCTCTTTTGTCATGCTTGAATTGGCGTACGATGCCGATGCCGACGCGGCGGCGATCAATGCGGCGCAGAAGGTGAATGCGATTCGGAGCAGCCTGCCGGAGGACGCGGACGATCCCGTCGTGGAGAAATGGGATATGGACGCGGCGCCGATTATGGATATCGCCGTGCTGAGCGGCCATCCGTTGGATACGATGTACTCCATGGCCGAGCACACGTTCAAAAACGAGCTGACGAAGGCGGGCGGCGTCTCGGAGGTGGAGCTGTCGGGCGGGCGCGACAAGGAAATCGCGATTCTGGCGGATCGGGACAAATTGGCGTATTACGGCATCACGATGCGGGACATCATTGACGCGGTCAAAAACGAAAATCATCTGGCACCGGCGGGCTCGTCGTACACGGATCGGCGGCAGACGCAAATCCGTCTTCACGCGCAGTATGAAACGCCGGAGGACATCCGCCGCGTGACGCTGACGGCGGCGGACGGGACGCGGATTCCGCTCTCGGCCGTCGCGGAGGTGCGCCGCCAAGATGAGCGCGTGTCTCGCTATGCCCGCATCAACGGCGAGGACGCCATCGGGATTTCCATTTATAAAAACAGCGATGCGAATCTTGTGTCCACGGCGGACGGTGTGAAGGAAATTTTGGACGAACTGCGCGACGATTATCCCGATTATCGCTTCGTCGTAATCGGCGACGATTCGGAATACGTGCGGACGGCGCTCTCCGGGACGCTGGGGACGCTGGCCGAAGGGCTCGTGACGACGGGGCTCATGCTCTTCTTCTTCCTGCGCGGCTGGCGGAGCACGGCGTCCGTCATTATCGCCATTCCGGCGTCTCTCATTGCGGCGTTTTTTGCGATGTACGTCGCCGGATTCACGTTCAACATGATGTCCCTCATGGGTATGACGCTGTGTATCGGGATTCTGGTCGATGACTCCATCGTCGTTTTGGAAAATATACACAAACATTTGGAGCGCGGCGAAGATGCCGAACGCGCCGCGGTGGAAGGCCGCACGGAAATCGGCATGGCGGCGGTGGCCATCACGCTTTGTGACGTCGTCGTCTTTTTGCCGATTGCGTTCATGAGCAGCCTCACAGGGCAATTTTTCAAACAATTTGGCCTCACGATTGTCTTCGCGTCGCTGTTTTCCCTCTTTATTTCCTTTACGCTGACGCCGATGCTGGCCTCTCGTTTCTTCAAAAACGGCCTGCAAATTTCGGATCGGAAAATTTGGAAAACGGTCGATCGCATCGAAGCGGCGATACAGAGGGAATACGAATCCGCGCTGGAGCTGGCGTTTGCGCACAAGAAGAAACTTTTCATCGGCGTCACGGCGCTGTTTCTGCTCTTCGTTTCCATGATTCCGACGGGGCTGATAGGCACGGCGTACATGCCGAAGACCGACGAGAGCGGGATGAATGTGATGATTCAGCTGCCGACGGATGCCGGCATCGAGCGGACGGAAGCGGTCACGCGGCGGCTGGAGGCGTATATCGGCGCGATGCCCGAAGTGGAAAATTACATGGCGATGGTGGGCGGCGGAAACGGCGTCAGCAGCGCGCGCATCCGAGTGGAGCTGAAAGACCGCCAAGATCGCAGCCGCAGCATTTGGGAGATCGGCGACGACCTGCGCGCCTTTGCGGCAGCGGAAATCACGGAAGGGGACGTGCGCGTCCGCGAAGACCAGGCCTCCGTCTCCGGCACGGGCGGCGGGATCGGATCGGGCGGCGGCGAATTTCGTCTGGAGCTCCGCGGAAACAATATGGACGACCTCATCCGCGCCGCGCAGACGGTGCAGGAAAAGCTGAAAACGGGTCCGTACGGCCTGACGGACGTCAATTCCACGTACAAAGAAGGACTGCCGGAAATCACGCTCGTCCCGGATCGCGAGCGGCTTCGCCATTACGGCGTCACGGTGAAAGAATTGTATGAAACTTTCTCCTCGGCGCTCTCCGGCGCGGGCGCGGGCGTCCTGCCGAACGATCCCGAAAATGACGGAAACGATACGGATATTCACGTGTATTTTGCCGGCGGCGAGCATTACAAGAAATCCGATCTGGCCGCCGTGCCGCTCCAGGCGAAGAATGGGACGGTGCGCGTGGCCGATGTCGCGACGCTCGCCGATCAGCTGGGGCCGACCACGATTCACCGCACGGACAAACAGCGTTCCGTCACGATTGGCGCGAATATCGGCGCGCAGCCGCTTTCGTCGGTCTTGGAAACTGTCACGGCGGATTTGGACAAAATGGAACTGCCCAAGACGGTGAGCTATCGTTTCGCCGGGCAGGCCGACCGAATGCGGGAAAGTGCAATCGAGCTCCTCTCGGCGCTGCTGATGGGTATGATTCTCGTCTACATGATTTTGTCCGTGTTGTACGAATCGGTGAAAACGTCGTTCATCCGGATGTTTTCCCTTCCCTTCGGCCTCATCGGCTCGCTGCTCTTTCTGTTTCTGATGAATGAAACCATCAATATTTATTCCATGATTGGCATCATCGTCATGGACGGCGTTGTCGCGAAAAATGGGACGCTCCTTCTGGACTACACGCTGACGCTCATGCACCGCGACGGAATGCCGGCCGAAGCGGCGGTGCGGGAAGCGGGGCGGCAACGCTTGCGTCCGATTTTGATGACCACTTTCGTCATGATTGTCGGAATGCTCCCGACCGCGCTTTCCTTGACCGCCGGCGCCGAAGTCCGCAGCTCCATGGCCTGGGTGATCATCGGCGGCCTCCTGACGTCCACCCTTTTCACGCTCCTCGTCATTCCGATTGTGTTTCTGTGGTTCGAAAAGGTGAAGGGGAGTGGGTAGAGAAATGGGATGTGCTGTAGGTCGGAGTCATGGGGAAGCAAAGACGTCAGACGGTCAGACATCAGACGTCAGATTTTAGCGGTGGCGCGTAGCGACGGGTGATGGATGGCACTGTGTGAGAAAAATTTTCAGCAGAGGCGCCAATTCTTAACCTAATTGATAATTGCCAACTCATCTTGCGCCTGATACAAACACAAATCGCGGTCTGACGTCTGATTGTCTGATGTCTGACGTCTTAATCTGTCATGTCGTACAAAAGTAAAGTAAGAATAATGAGAGCAAGGAGGAACTATGATTCGCAAATTTGATCCGGCGGCGTTTCGCTGGGAAGGCATCGAGCCTCATATTTACAAAGAAGATCCCAGCGTGTTTCTTGGCGTCACCAAGCAAATTCTTTTTGAAAACGAAGGCGATTTGCCAATTCAATTTCGGTACTTTGAAGTCGAGCCGGGAGGGCGGACATCGCTGGAGCATCACGCGCATATGCACATGGTCGTCATTTTCCGAGGCAGCGGCCACGCACTTTTGGGACGCGAGGTGCGCGAAGTCGCGGCGGGCGATTTGATTACGATTCCCGGCTGGGATTTTCATCAATTCAAAGCGGACAAAGGCGAGACACTCGGATTCTTCTGCCTCGTCGCAGCGGAGCGTGACAAGCCGACGTATCCGACGGAAGCGGATTTGGCTATGCTAAGGAGAGATGCGGCGGTCGCTGAGTTTTTGGGAAATGAAGATTGAAGCAGTGCATAGTGAGAGTGCACAGTACACAGGTTGGCGTGCTCGGCTTTTTGCGTCGGGCGAGATTGAGACGTCAGATATCAGACAATCAGACATCAGATTTTGCTTGTCTTTTTGGTCAGACGCAAGATAGCTTGGAGCATGGAGCAAAAGCGGTGTCGCATTATGATGATTTTTTTGGTGACAGATAAACAAATGAAAAATGCAGGGAAAGATACGGGGGCTGATGAAGAATGAATTTGTTTCCGGTTGACCTAAGAATATTGGCTCTATGTGGTGGTATATATGTAGGGATAGCTGCCATAATCAATGAATACCAAAAAATCAAAATAAAACCCAATAAGCAATGTTTTTTCTTTTTCGTTTTGTCCGTCCTTCTTTTTGAGGCAAGTGTGGTATGGGGGATTATTTTGATCTGCAGTGATTTTTCTAAGCAAGTAGGTGATTTTTGCCGTTATATGCTATATGGTTGGGCTGTGGCTTGTTTTAGCTTTTCTTGCTATGTTTTTGCAGATGCTTATTTTAATGGTGATGTATCGTCGGAAGATAAGTTTGAAGGAAAAGTGATGTTTGGACTGGGAGTATTTCTTACGGCGGGTTCTATATTGTACTTGTGAAGATGGTAGATTATGATATTTGATTGGTCTTATATTTGGAATAATTGGTCTCTGATAGAGCTTGTCATCTTGTATATCGTATTATTTGTTGGCTTTGGATGGGAATATTATAAAGAAAGAAATTATCCGTGGTATTATCGATTACTATATTATTTAGGACATTTTCTACTTTTTGGCAGTTTTGTGTTGGCTATTTCTATTGGAAGCTGGTTTGGAGTCAATAGAAAATTTATTGGTGTAGCGATGTTATTGCTCATGGGGGGAGGGGCGATTTGCGTAGGAATTTCCTATAAAATAATTCCAGAAATCTATGATACAGAAGGTCATAGAAAAAAATATTGGAAAATGATTGTTGCGATTGGTGGCTATTTTATATGCCTTTCGCTTTTATCCGCATTTTAGACGAAGGAGTCAATCATGTTTTGGAGGTCTCCGTTATGCGATTTAATACTGATAGCTATGGTCTTTTCCATCGTAAGGAGATATGTTTTTGAAAAGGGCTTATCAGAATATGAGAAACGATATATTCAACACAGTCAACGATGGATTAGGAATATAGTGATTCTGATCGTATCCTGCGGCATTTTTTGCTCAGTGGGGTGTGATATGGGCATAGTGGGAGAAGAATATTACATATATGGTCTGTTTGCAGCCTTTATTGTTATATATTTTTTTGCGCTTTGGGCAATTTATGTAGACTATCAATACGGTCCCAAGAGTCATTGTTTCACCAAAAATCTCAAACGGCGTATTTTATCGGCGATTGCGCTACTTTGCTGTTATCTTCTATTGTATATTTTTATGGGGAAATAGGCGTTATCGCGAGTCGTGGTACTAAGATTGCGGGAGGGAATAAATGGTAACAAAGCTTTTGAAAAGCATATCCGGGAATGTGACAGATATCAGCATGGATAATAAAGGAGCAATTTCTCTGATAATGATTAGATATGAAATGATATTCAATTATTTATCGGAGCATATAGGAAAAATCATTTTCAAAAATCTTGATGTTGTTTGTGAACCTATTTATAGGTATGTGAAGAATATACCGAATGACAAAAAGGTTTCTTGGCAAATTTTTTCGGATGAACGAGAGTTGCCATTGCAAAAAATGGTTATTGTTATTTGGGTTTGGAATAAAAAGGAAGATGTGATTCATTGCCGGCGCTCAAAATCAGAAAAAGGTACCGGAAAGCTTCAGGATGCATTTCCTTGTTTACGTGCTTATGTACATGTGTGTGGCAAGGATGAGATGAAAACTGTTTTTGCTAAGTTGAGGGTATTGGACGACATGATTGCATCCGGTATCCATTTGGAAGAACGAAAAGAAATCAATTTCCCCAAAGGCTCTTGGAACGAAATAGAAGTGTATCGGTCTTATGATTGGGGGCAGATTGAGGGAGCATGGAATCGATTGAAACAAAATGTACAGATGGAGGCGATCACGGAAGACATAGGCGAGTTTTTGCTGGAGATAGTCAATTGTTCTCTGTATAAAGAAGATTCTCAACTTATTTTTGATTATCCTTATCCGGTAGAAGATTATATTTATAGGGTAATTTATAATAAGGGGCTAGAAACAGATAAAGCAAAAGGAGAAGCGCATATGTATCGCGCAGGGGAATAAAGTCTATGGACAATATATTTTCCGGAATGCTTGTCGTGGTGGGCGCGATTTCCACGTATATTATGATCAGAGAGCTTATCAAATTTGAGTATGAGTATAGAAATGACTATGGTTACATTGTTTTCCATTTTTTGGGGTTTTCTCTTATCGTAATATCGTTTGCCGAAACGACAATGTTTTTTGGTCATTTTGAGAGATTCATTTTCTTTGACAATATCGGTGTGTGCATATAAATGCTGTTATTGGGATATGTAGCGGTAGGTCAAAGTGAAAAATATTATCTGAAGGAGTATAGTCAGCGGAATAAGACGAATTTGGATGTTGTCAGAATTAAAGAAATTACCGGGGCTCAATTTTCTGTTATTGCCGCAATTGTTATTTTCTTTTGGCTATTCTGATTTACCGGATGGGAGGAAAATGAGATCGGATAATCGTGAAGCTACGAAAACGACAAATTGGTAATAAACGATTTAGTCCTGTCTGACGAAAAAAGCCAGCACGTCATCTGACGTCTCCATCCCGCCTGACAAAAAAACCAAGCACGCCCCCTGTGTACTGTGCACTGTGTACTGTGCACTTAACAACAAAAAAAAGACAGCCGTCAAAAGCTGTCTTTTTCGTTGGTTTCCTTACATCACCTCGCCCGTGATGTCGTCTCGGTACAGGACGACATCGCCTTCCGCGAGGGTTTTTTGAATGTCGATGACTCTTTGATTCGCCGAGCCGCGGAAGCGGAGGCGGGGATTTTTGAGAGCCGCGACGAAGGGGCCGTCGACGAGGACGTCGCAAGTTTCGAGGAGGGCTTTTTTCTCCGGATCCGCCAAAATTTCTTCCAAGAGGTAGCCGCTGTAGACCCAGATGGATTTTGGGCTGTGCTCTTTCACCGTGCGGGCGAGCGCCGTGAGACCTTCCGTATTTTGCATCGGTTCGCCGCCGAGGAAGGTGAGGCCTTCCACATTTTCGTCCGCGAGATAATCCAGAATCATCGCCGTTTCCGCATCTGTCCACGGTTTCCCGGCTTGGAAATCTTGGTATTCTTCATTGAAACAATCGGGGCAATGGCGCGTGCAGCCGGTGACGAAGACGCTGGTGCGGATGCCGACGCCGTTGGCGATGTCGTATTTCCGAATCTGTCCGTAATTCATCAGATGTGCACCACCCTTGCCTTGATTTCTTTCGTCCGTCCTTCGTTCCAGAAATTTTCGCCCAGGTATCCGCAGGTGCGGCGGATGACGGTCAGGAGATTGCGGTCTTTGTTGTGGCAATTCGGGCATTCCCATTCGTTGTCGTCATTGCAGATAATCTCGCCGTCGAAGCCGCAGACGTGGCAGTAATCGGATTTGGTATTGAATTCGCCGTAGCAGATGTTCTCGTAAATGAAACGAATCATCGTGAGCACCGCTTCGACATTGTTCGTCATATTCGGAATTTCGACGTAGGAAATGCAGCCGCCGGTCGAAATTTCTTGGAATTGCGATTCAAAACGGAATTTATCGAAGACGTTGATGGGCTCGCGCACGTCCACATGGTAGCTGTTTGTGTAGTAGCCTTTGTCCGTCACGTCTTTGATGTCGCCGAAACGAGCGCGGTCGAGCACGCAGAAACGGTTCGTGAGGGATTCGGCCGGCGTGCCGTAGAGGGCAAAGCCGAGGCCGTTTTCTTTTCTCCAATCGACGACGGCCTGTTTCAGGCGGCGGATAATTTTGAGCGCGAATGCTTCGCCTTCCGGGGTCGTATGGGAAACGCCTTTCACGAGGATGGACGCTTCGTAAATGCCGATGTAGCCGAGGGAAAGCGTCGCGTAGCCGTTTTGCAGGAGGTCGAAAATTTTCGCCCCCTTCGGTAGCCGCGCAATCGCGCCGTACTGCCAATGAATCGGGGAGACGTCGCTGGTGACATCTTTCAAAAGTTCGTAGCGGAGGAGCAGCGCTTTGTGGCAGAGCTCGAGACGTTTATCGAGAATTTGGAAAAATTTCTCTTCGTTTCCTTTGGCCAAAATACCGATCTGCGGCAGATTGAGGGACACGACGCCCATATTGAAACGGCCGTCCCAGACGTAATTTCCGTTTTTATCTTTCCAAGGGGAGAGGAAGGAGCGGCAACCCATCGGACTGAAGACGTTTCCTTCGTAAATTTCGCGCATTTTTTTCGCGGAAATATAATCCGGATACATGCGCTTGGCCGTGCATTTCGCCGCGAGCTCCGTCAGGTAATAATAGGGGCTGCCCGGCTTGACATTGTGTTCGTCCAAGACGTAGATGAGCTTCGGGAAGGCCGGCGTCACGTAGACGTCCTGCTCGTTTTTGATGCCCTGCCAGCGCTGCTCCAAAATTTCCTCGTCGATCATCGCCGCTTCTTTCGCGTATTCGAAATCCGGCTTGAAATACATGAAGAGCGTCACGAAGGGCGCCTGGCCGTTCGTCGTCATGAGCGTATTGATTTGGTACTGGATGGTCTGGATGCCGTCTTTCACCTCTTTGCGTGTCCGTTTCCACGCAATCTCTTCCGCCTTTTCCAAATCCGGTTCGATGCCGTAGATTTCCTTTTGTTCTTCGAGGACGCCGGCCAAAATTTTGTCGTGGGATTTGCGGACATAGGGCGCCAGAATGCGATCGATGCCGTTGATGCTCTGCCCGCCGTATTGGCCGCTCGCCACCTGCGCGATGATTTGCGTCGTCACTGTGCAAGCGACTTGGAACGATTTCGGCGTGTCGATTTTCTTGCCGTTGATGACCGTCCCATTCGTCAGCATGTCTTCCAAATTGATCAGGCAGCAGTTGAACATCGGCTGGATGATGTAGTCCATGTCGTGGAAATGGATCGCGCCGCAGTCGTGCGCCTGGACGATGTCGAGCGGGATGAGTTTGCGGCGGGCGACGTCTTTGGACACTTCGCCGGCGATGAGGTCGCGCTGCGTGGAGACGACCTGCGAATTTTTATTGGAATTTTCATCCATGACTTCCACATTCGTCTTGCGGATGAGGCCGATGATATTTTCGTCCGTCGTATTGATGTGGCGCTTGAAAGCCTGCATCGCTTTGTAATTTTCATACGAACGCGCCGTCGCCGGATTGTCGTTTTCCAAAAGTTTGTAGTAGACCTGATCCTCGATGGAATAAATCGTCATCGAATGCCCGAGATTTTCGGCGTATTCTTCGATTTCGTCGGCGATTTTCTGCGCCACGCCTTCCTGATAAATGCCGCTCGCGCTGTGCATGGCCGCTTCGATGGCCGCCGCGATTTTTTCTTTTTGAAACGGGACCTTCTTCCCGTCGCGCTTAATGACTTCCATACGTCCTTCTTTCCGCGAGAAGAAAAATAATCTCTCGCAAAGTTCAACTGCCAAAGAAATAGGAATTGAAAAAAATGGGGCAAGAAAAGTGTCCCGTATTTCCGGAAATACAGGTCACCGCTTTTCTTCCGAAATAAAATTTTGTGCGAGCCGGATGGAGTATCGCAGCTCGGAAACTTTACGTTTGAAATTGTACAGGAAACCCCGGCGAATTGCAAATGAGGAAGAAAAACGAAAATCGCAACATATAGAGTTTTCATAAAATAATCATAATGGCATTCTTTTTGAGAATCATTTAAAATGAGAAATATTATTTTCTGTAAATGCAAAACATTCTGGTAATTTCTTCTTTATGAGAAAGGGCTTGATTTGGATTTAAGAAAATTTTGAGAATGGAGATTTTTCGGATAGCTGTTTTCTTGCGTTATTAAGAATTCTGATTTCTATATATAAAATAATTTTATTACATCTTGCGAAAGAACTGCTTTTTGACGGATAGCTGCAGATTATTCAAAGATTCGGTCGAAGAAGTAAGACGAAGGCGATGGCACCAAGCTTCGCCCAAAAGCTAACAGCGAACAGCGAATAACGCTCTCGCGCCTGACGCAAAAACTGGGCACGTCATCTGATGTCTGAAGTCTGATCGTCTGACGTCTTCATCCCCGCCTGACGAAAAAAGCCAAGCACGCCACCCTGTGCACTGTGTACTGTGTACTTTTTTTACTCCGTTTTTCCGCAAACGAAAAGAAGGAGCCAAGCTTGCCCCTTCTCCTCTTTGTTTCCTATTTTATTTTTTCTTGCCGAACCATGTTTCCGAAATCTTGTCCAGCGTCCCGTCTTCCTTGAGAGCTTTGAGCGCCGCATTGATTTCTTTTTGCAGATCCGTATTTCCTTTTTTCATCGCGACGGCGATCGGGCGTCCCGTGGGTTTCTCCGAGCCGACGATTTTGAATTGGCTGTCCTTTTGATTCACATAGTAATGTGCGACCGGACTGTCGATGACGACAGCTTCCACATCGCCGGATTGAAGCCCTTTCAGCACATTTTCTTTCTGATTGAAAGCGTGGATGCGTTCGGCGCCGATGTCGATGGATTCTTTCGTCTGGCGCGTGCCGTCCTGCGTGCCGACGACCTTGCCGGCCAAATCTTTCCAGTCTTGGATGGCGGTGTCGTCTTTTTTCACGAGAATCGAGTAGCCCGGATTTTCGATGTAGGGATCGCTGAAGGTGAGATCCTTTTTGCGATCTTCCGTCACTTCGAAATCCGCCATGATGGCATCGATTTTGCCGTCAACGGCCGCCTGCTTGAGATCGGAGAACGTGACGTCTTTGATTTCAAGCTTCGCGCCCATTTTATCGGCGATGGCGTGCGCCAAATCGATTTCAAAGCCGACGATTTTGCCGGATTCGTCTTTGAATTCCATCGGCGGATAGGCGATGTCCGTCCCGACGCGCAGCACTTTTTCCGGTTTCTCGGTTTTCGCCGCCGGTTTCGCGGTGTCGCCGCAACCGGACGCCAGCCCCAAAGCCAAAAGTCCTGCGATTGCCAAAGCCCATTTCATTTTTTTCATTTCGTGTCACCTCATAAGGAAACAATAAAAAACGGTGTACATTATTATATACACCGACGCGCTTTTTGCCCATAGGTCCGCGGTATGAAATTTTAGAAACGGATGAGAGAAATGGAGAATAAAAGTTATGG
>CAVHDO010000031.1:0-14014 GCA_963634795.1 Oscillospiraceae bacterium | reverse complement strand
CCCCTCAATTCTCAAAGACACAAAAACATGCTACAATACAAAAAATATAGCGGAGAAAAATCAAAGGAGGGGGAAGCCGGATGGACAGCATTTCAGACATTATCGAAAAAGAAAAGCGCGGCGAGCGTTTTTCTGTCCCGTCGGCTCTCATGCCGGAGTACATTCGGTATTGCTACACCCGGCATCCGGCCGTGTATGATTTTCTGCACATCGAAGTCGAACGCGTGCAGAGAGGGGAGATTGTGATCGGCATGGATGTCGTGCCTGAGTACACGAATTCCGGCGGTTTCCTGTACGGCGGCATTTTGGCGGCGATGGCCGACGCGATGTCGCTTGGGCTCATCGTCAGCGTGGGGAAAATGGCGGTGACGACGAATCTTTCCATGAATTTTGTGAAAACGCATCCGATTGCGGGGCGTATCCGGCAGCACGGGACGTTGCGGCACAATGGTGGGCGGCTGCTTTCTCTTCATGGAGAAATTTTGGGAAACGGCGGTGAGCTGCTGTCCGACGTTGCAATTTCCATGCTGGTCACGGGGCGTCTTCCGCAGGTGCCGGAGGCTTGGTAAAATTCCATCTTGCGGCGTCCGGCGGTATCGGGTACAATGAATGAAATTTTGAGGGGCGCGCGGGCGTTTCCTTAAGGAATCACTGATTGAATCGAAGAATCTTGTTTGGCGGTATAATGATGCAATGCAGGGTTAAAGGGCTCCTTAGATAGGGTTCAAAAGAAATTTGAAAGTTTGGCGGGCGTAGAAACGACGATGAAAAAAATTCGTGATATTCTCTTGGTACTTTGTTTTTTGGCGGTATCCGGTTTCGGTGCGGCCGTTTTTTTCACGCCGCTTCCTCCGCAGCCGCCGGCCCCGCTGCCACTGCCGGAAATCACGGCGGCGACCGGGGTCGTGATGGACGGCGATACCGGCGAGATTTACGGCGAAAAGAACGGCACGAAGCGAATTTACCCGGCGAGCACGACGAAAATGCTCACGGCGATTTTGGCACTGGAAGAGGGGCGGCATCTCCTCTGGTCGGACGCGACCATCACGCCGCTCGCCGCTTCGCAGGACGGGACGACCATCGGCCTTGCGCCCGGCATGAAAATATGGCTCGTGGAAGTGCTCTACGGCATGATGCTGCCGTCGGGAAACGATGCGGCGGTCGTCGTCGCGGAGACGGTCGGCGGTTCCTACGCGCGTTTCGTGGAAATGATGAATGAAAAGGCGGCCGTCATCGGCGTTTCCGATTCCCATTTCGCCAATCCGAGCGGGCTGACGGACCCGAATCATTACGCCACGGCGCGGGATATGGTAAAAATTGCGCGCTACGCCATGAAGAATCCGGAGTTTCGTGAAATCGTCAAGCAGAAATCTCACGCGATGTCTTTCGGAGACGGCACGGTGATTGTCGTTGAGAATCGCAACGAATTTCTGGAGAGCGGCTATCCCGGCGCGAATGGCGTGAAGACCGGCATGACGGAAGCGGCCGGCGATTGTCTGGTGGCGTCGGCGGAGAGAGACGGGAAACTGATGATTGTCGCGGTGTACGACGACGACGAGCGCTGGCAGGATGTGAAGACGTGGCTGGATTACGGTTTTGCCGTCGCGGCGCAAAATGCGCGTTACGAAGCAGAGATGGCCGCCGAGCCCGCTTTCTTCAAATGGGTGAATCGGATGCGCGGGAGGGAGTAAGTTGCCGAAGGAATCGAAATGGAGAAGTTTCAAAAAAATATTTCTTCTGCTGGCGGTCTTGGTGGCGCTGGGATACATCGCGGACAATTCGTACAAAATCTGGCACATGCGACAGGAAATATCGGAAGCGGAGCAGAAACGGACGGAACTTTTGGAAGAGCAGCAGAAATTGGAAGCCGAAAAGGAAAAATGGCAGGATCCGGAGGAAATCGAAAAGAAAGCGCGCGAAAAGCTCGGCATGGTGAAAGACGGCGAGGTCCCGTACATCAAATGATTGCGGCGTGAATTGCGATTTTCCCGAAAGTTTCGTATAATACATTCATTCTAATTTGCATTTCTCGGGGGAGGATTTTCTGTATGGTGCCGGAAGTGGGCAGTATTGTCGAAGGACGCGTGACCGCGATCACAAAATTCGGTGCTTTTGTGTCGTTGCCGGGGAAACGGTCGGGTCTGGTGCACATTTCGGAAGTATCCGACGCGTTCGTCCGCGACGTGAATGATTTTCTGAAGGTGCAGGATGTCGTGCGCGTCAAGGTGCTCTCGGTGGACGAAAAAGGGAAAATCGCTCTTTCCATCAAGCAGGCGGCGCCGGAAGCCAAGCCGCAAGAGAAATCAAGCGAACAGGACGAAAGGACGGAAGAGCGGCCAAACGCGCGGGCGAGTGCGCCTGCCAAGCCCCTCCCGCCGTCTTTTGAGGATAAATTGTCCCGTTTCCTGAAAGACAGCGACGCGAGACTCTTGGATTTGAAACGAAATACGGAATCGAAGCGCGGCGGGCGCGGTGTCCGCTGAAATACAGGGGCTTTTTGCCCCTTTTTCCTTTGGGGGAATCTGGATGAAACGTGCGATTATCGATATCGGGACGAATTCGGTGCGCCTGACGGTCGCGGAGGGGACGCCCGGCGGCGGCTGGAAGGTGCTGTGCAAGGGGATGGAGCCGTCGCGTCTCGGCGAATCCATGTCGGATACGGCGGCGATTTCTCCGGCGGCGTGCGCCCGGACTTTGGAAGCGGTGAAGAAATTTAAGGAAATGTCGGCGGCGGCCGAGGTCACCGACATTCGCGCTTTCGGGACGGCCATTCTGCGCGAATCGCCGGAGGGGCACGCGTTTTGTGAGCAGATTTTGAAGGAGCTCGGCCTGTCCGTCAAAGTGCTTTCGGGTGACATGGAAGCGTTTTACAGCTATCTGGGCGCGGTCGGAGCGTCGAGTTCCGTGGCGGCCGTGACGGACATCGGCGGCGGTTCGACGGAAATTTGTATGGGCTTCGGGCCGGTGATCGGATTTCACAAAAGTTTCCCCGTCGGTTGCGTCCGTTGCTCCAGTTTGTTCGACACGACGACGGCGCGCGGTATCGGCGAGCTCAAAAAATATGCGATGAAGCATTTCCAGGAATCGAAAGATTTGTCCGCGGTGAAGCGCTGGATTTGTGTGGGCGGGACGGCGACGTCGCTCGCCTCGATGCTGCAGGAAGCGGACACGTACGACCCGGCCAAAATTCAGGACTATGTCATTCACGCCGAAGCGGTCTCCGAAAAATTGCGCGAGCTGTATCAAATGTCCTACGAAGAGCGTTGCCACATCAAAGGACTGCGCGCGGACCGGGCGGACATCATCGTCGCCGGCGTCGCCATTTTGGACGCTTTGATGGAATATTTTGCGTTGCAGGAAATCTCCGTCAGCGACCGCGGACTCTCGGAGGGGCTCTTGGATGAGGATGTCGTGAAGCCGCAGCTCGGATGAATGAAAATTTTTTGGCGCGCTTTCGGGAAACCATCAAAAAAAATCGGATGGCGGCGAAAGGAGACTCCCTGTTGATTGCGGTCTCCGGCGGCCCGGATTCTTTGGCGCTTTTGCTCGCGTTTCATGAAATCGCCAAAACGGACGGCTATCGTATCGGCGCGTGCGTCGTGAATCACCGAATTCGCGTGGAAGCGGCGGCGGAGGCGGCCTTCGTGCAGACCGTGTGCGCAGATTTGGGCGTGCCGTGCCGCGTGGAAACGGTCGACGTGCCGGCGTATCGAAAAGAACGCGGTGGCTCTTTGGAAACGGTTGCGCGCGAGCTTCGGTATGCGGCGCTTCGGCGTGTGGCGAAAGAGGGCGGATACGATAAAATCGCGACCGCGCACCATCGCGGCGATCAGGCGGAAACCGTGCTGTATCATTTGTTGCGTGGGACGGGATTGCGCGGCTTGTCCGGAATGCGCCCCGTTTGCGGCGATTTGATTCGCCCGTTTCTTATATTTTCCAAAGAAGAGATTTTTCGATTTTTGGAAGCGTATCCGTACACGCCCTGCCACGATCTGACGAACGATGTTCCGGACGCCGCGAGAAATAAAATTCGCCTGGAGATTCTGCCGAAACTGGCCGAAATCAATCCGCGCGCCGAGGAAGCGCTGTGTCGATTGGCGGAGAGCTGTCGGAAAGATGAAGATTTTTTGACGGCGGCAGCGGAGACTTATGCTGCGCGGGCGGAAGAAACGGAGAGCGGGCTTCGGTTGCGGCGAGAAGATTGGCGGGCTGTCCCGGACGCTTTGCGCTATCGCGTGCTTCGCATCCTGTGGGACAAAGCGGGCGGGCGCGTGCCGTCGACGGAAGACGCGGAGCGAATCGGCGGGTTTCTCTCAAAAAAAGAAAGCGGGAAAATCACCGACGCGGCCGGCATTTTGGTCGAAGCGAAAAAAGAAAGTTTCTGTTTCACGCCGGGGGACACGCGGCATTATAGAAAATAAAATTTCCGTTTGAGGAGGAAACGGCATGGAAAACTTGATGAAAGACATCAAAACGGTACTGATCGGAAAGGAAGAACTGCGCTTTCGCATCGAAGAGCTCGGTCGACAAATTACGGAGGATTATCGGGGGCGCGACCTCGTCCTCGTCGGCATTCTCAAAGGCGCCATGCCCTTCATGGTCGACTTGATGCGCGAAATCGATTTGCCGCTCACGATTGATTCCATGGTCGTTTCCAGCTACGGCGACGCGACCGTAACCACCGGCAGCGTGAATATCAAAAAAGATTTGGATCGCGACATCCGCGGCAAAGACGTCCTCATCGTGGAAGACATCATCGACACCGGCGTCACCATGCACGCCCTCGTCCCACTTCTGAAACGTCGCGGCGCCTCGTCCGTCGAGCTCGCGATTTGCCTCAATAAGCAGGAACGCCGTCAAAAAGAAGTCTACGTAAAATACATCGGCTTCGATGTCCCGGACGAATTCATCGTCGGCTACGGCTGCGACTACGCAGAAAAATACAGAAACCTCCCCGACGTCTGCACGCTGAAAAGCGAAGTGTACACGCGGTCGTAAAAGAAATATTCCTGCGGAAAGAAGCGTGACCACTGAGGCCGCGTTTTGAGACTGTGAGAAAATGTAAAATCATTTTTTCACAGTTTTTTGTTTTAAGATTTCGGTTCTCAGCTCCAAGCCCCAAGCTGTTCATTGTGCAAGGAGGCCCGCCCGTGCAAAATTCGCCGGCATCGTTAAAAGTGAGCAGTGAGTAGTGAGCAATTAGCAGTGCAGGTACACGCTTCGCGCAATTTTTTTTATATGCGGAGAACCACAAACGCCTCAAAACCCAAGTAAGAAAAAGCTCGGCCAACTGCTCATTGCTAACTGCTAACGGTCTTGCACATTTTGCGCGCCGCGCGAAGATGTTTCCGTTTCCGGAATCCGTACATCGTGACAGAGGCGCGGATTTATGATAAAATATTTTCTACGATACTTGATTTATATACATTTCTATTAAGGCGGCGCGTGCCGTCACGATCCCGACAGAGGAGGAAAATTTGAATAAATTCGTGAAAAATGTGGCTCTCTATGTGCTGTTGATTGTCATAGCAGTGTCTCTTTTCAATTCTTTTGTGCAAACGCCGGAAACGAAATCTCGCATCACGTACAGTGATTTCATGCAGCAAGTGACGGAGGACAAGGTGCAATCCGTCGTCCTGACGAACAATTCCGTGCAGGGCGTCTTGAAGGACGGCACGAAATTTGAATCGTACATTCCGGACAACGACACGGCGGTACTCCCGGCGCTCACGCAGCACAAAGTGATGGTGACGGCGCAACCGCCGGAGCAGCCGTCCTGGTGGATGAGCCTGCTCTCGTCCATTTTGCCGATTCTGATTCTGATTGGCGTGTGGTTTTGGATCATGGACAAAGCGCAGGGCGGCGGTGGTCGCGTGCTGAATTTCGGAAAATCGCGCGCCAAAATGACGGAAGAAGGACAGGTCGACGTGACATTTGCCGACGTCGCGGGTGAAGACGAGGCGAAGGAAGAGCTCGCCGAAGTGGTGTATTTCCTGCGCGATATGGAGAAATATTCGGCCGTGGGCGCGAAAATTCCCAAGGGCATTCTCTTGGTCGGACCGCCCGGCACGGGCAAGACGCTCCTCGCCAAAGCGGTGGCCGGCGAAGCGAAGGTGCCGTTCTTTTCCATTTCCGGCTCCGATTTCGTGGAAATGTTCGTCGGCGTCGGCGCGTCTCGTGTGCGCGATTTGTTTAACCAAGCGAAGAAAAATGCGCCTTGCATTGTGTTTATCGATGAAATCGACGCTGTAGGTCGGCAACGCGGCGCGGGTCTCGGCGGCGGCCACGACGAACGCGAGCAGACGCTGAATCAGCTCCTCGTCGAAATGGACGGCTTCGGCGCGAATGAAGGAATTATCACGTTGGCCGCGACGAATCGTCCGGATATTTTGGATCCCGCGCTGTTGCGTCCGGGACGTTTCGATCGGCGCGTGACGGTGGGACGTCCGGATTTGGCCGGCCGTATCGCTATTTTGAAAGTCCACGCGAAAAATAAACCGCTCGAAGACAATGTGAGCCTCGAGACCATCGCGAAAAAAGTGCCGGGCTTCACCGGCGCCGAGCTCGCGAATCTTTTGAACGAAGCGGCGCTCTTGGCCGCGCGCGCCGACCGCAAGAAAATTTCCATGGCCGATTTGGAAGAAGCCAGCGAAAAAGTCTGCTACGGGCCGGAACGCCGCAGTCACAAAGTGAGCGACGAAGAGCGGAAAATCACCGCGTTCCACGAATCGGGGCACGCCATCATGGCGACCGTCCTGAAAGACGCCGATCCCGTCCACAAAGTCACGATCATTCCGCGCGGACAGGCCGGCGGCTACACGATGATGCTCCCGCACGAAGAACGCTCCTTCATCACGAAATCCCATCTCCTGGCCCAGCTCCGCGTCGCATTGGGCGGCCGTTGCGCCGAGCAGATTGTTTTCAATGAAATTTCCAGCGGCGCCTCCGGCGATTTGCAGCAAGTGACCGCCATTCTCCGCAAAATGATCATGGAATGGGGCATGAGCGACCGCCTGGGCCCGATGATTTTCGGCGAGCACCAGGAACAGATTTTCCTCGGGAAACAGCTCGGCAGCGAGCGCAACTACGGCGAAAACGTCGCGACGGTCATTGATGAAGAAATGCACAAATACCTGACCGAAGCCTACGAGGACACCCTGCGCATCCTGACGGAACACAGCGAAGTCCTCCACGCGATGGCAAACGCTTTGCTCGAGCACGAGACCATCGACCACGATCAGGTCAAAAATCTTTTCCTCTATCATTCTGTCGACGCCCCGGCAGTCGCGACGGCCATGCCGGAAACAGCGCAACCGGAAGCGCCGCTTGCATAAAAAAAAGGAAACAAAAGAAACTTCGCTTCTTTCGGAGGCGAAGTTTTTTAGTGGGAAATTTACGGAGTTCTTTTCCGTTTGCACCTGATGGCGTGGAGGGTTCCGCTTCGCGGAATGCGCCTGACGGCGCGAGTTTTGCACGCTGAATTCGTACGGAATTCCTTACAGCGAGCACGGCGAGGGAGTCATAGAAAATCGGTGTCGTCAGACGAGGTAGAGACGTCAGACGAGGTAGAGACGTTAGATGAGGTAAAGACGTCAGACGAGGTAGAGACGTCAGACGAGGTAGAGACGTCAGACGGTCAGACGTCAGACATCAGATGAAAGAGGATGCGCTCCGCGCGATTTTATAAAAAAATGCGGCCGGAGGCCGCCACCAAATTAGCCTTCCTTTGGAGGAAGGTGCCTCCGGAGGAGGCGGATGATGGGTCGCCGAAGGCGCAATATAAAAATGTCGCGAAGCGGCACCGCTTTCAAGTTCACGGCGTTAAGCTATCTTGCGCCTGACGAAAAAAAGCCAATCACGCTCTGACGTCTGACGTCTGATTTCTTACGTCTCCATCCTGACTGCCGGAAAAGCCAGCACAAATAAGCCGCGCCTCTCTTCTCTCTTCCCTGTCAGCAGAAAGTTTTTATCTCAAACGCCGCAAAAAGCAAGCACGTATCAAGCCCTGCGTTCCTTATAAAAAACTTCTATAACACGAAAAGGAAGAAAAACGCAATTTTCCTCTTGACAGAAAATAGGGGGGGGGGGTGGTAGGATATTTGAAAATGTGGCGTAGAAAGCGCCTGTAAGGCTCCTGAAGGGGCGAAATGCAGCTCAGATAGCATTTTTGGTCAATTGAAAGGATGGTACCAAATGAGCGGAGTAAATAAGAAAAGATGGAAATCCCTGACGGCGGCAGTCGTGCTGGCATTGGGCGTTTGGACCGGCTCGCAGAGTGCGCTGGCCGCGACTGCAGTGAGCGGGACAAACACAACTGTGAATTCAGGTACGAAGAAGGCCACTGCGACCGAATCGGATGCGACGGCTGTAGGCGAAGGGGCGATTGCTAATATGAACGGGACGGCTGTTGGTGCCGAGGCCATGGCTGAGGAAACTTCGGTGGCAATTGGGAAATATGCTGAAGCAGGTGCTGAATTCTCTGTTGCAATAGGCGCAACTGACGGAAGCGCATCAGACAGCGCTACGGCCGACGGAAAATATTCTGTTGCGTTGGGCTCTGCTTCGCATACTGGTGAGGACTATTCCGTGGCTATCGGTGGCGCTACAGTTGGTATATCCGGTTCGGGAAGTTCTGGTGGCATATATGGTATTGCTATAGGTAAAAGTGCAAGCGTAACGGCGGATGAATCCGTTGCCCTTGGTTATGGAGCGAGCGCTACGGCGGCGAATGCGGTGGCATTGGGGCAGGGCTCTGTGGCGGATGCCGAAAATACGATTTCCGTGGGCTCCAGCTCGAATACGCGCAAGATTGTCAATGTCACCGCCGGGTCGAATACGACGGATGCCGCGAACTACGGACAGCTCGTCAAGAATACGACATACACGGCTTCCAATGGATCCGTGACCATTCAAAACAATGCGGATGGTACCGCTTTTATTATCGACGGTCTCGGCTCCGGTTCCGGTATCGTGAATTACGATACCGATTATGTGACGAGCAAGAATTATTGGCTCTCGACAGATTTTGGTAAGACCGGTGTTACGCATGGAGCTGGTAGCACAGCTTATGGATACGGAGCCAATGCAAGTGCCGAGGATTCGTCGGCGTTTGGTAATGGAGCAGGTGCGTCTGGTCGGGAGGCAACGGCTATTGGTAATAATGCAACAGTGTATAGTGCTTACGGAGTGGCAATTGGGAGTCATGCTGAGGCGAGTAGTAGTAAAGCGATTGCAATAGGCGGAAATAGTGAGTGCACAAGTGCTGCTAGAGCCAGTGGAAGTAGTGCTGTTGCATTGGGTTCGGATACGATTTCCAGTGGGAGTAGTGCCATGGCGTTAGGCAGTGGGTCGAGGGCTTATACTAGCTATTCATTGGCAATCGGTGGCGCTACAGTTGGTATATCCGGTTCGGGAAGTTCTGGTGGCATATATGGTATTGCTATAGGTAAAAGTGCAAGCGTAACGGCGGATGAATCCGTTGCCCTTGGTTATGGAGCGAGCGCTACGGCGGCGAATGCGGTGGCATTGGGGCAGGGCTCTGTGGCGGATGCCGAAAATACGATTTCCGTGGGCTCCGGCTCTAGTACACGTAAAATCGTCAATGTCACCGCTGGGTCAAATACGACGGATGCGGCGAACTATGGACAGCTCGTCAAGAATACGACGTACACGGCTTCTAATGGATCCGTGACCATTAAAAATAATGCGGAGGGTACTGCCTTCACTATTACTGGCCTTGGCACAGGTTCCGTCGATTCTAAGATTGTGCGTATCAATGAAAATGATCCTTCTCAAATTCTCGTCGGCAGAAGCACCACCGGCGCAGATTACTCAGCGGTCCAGACCATCGACGTGAGCAACGGTGGTACGAACTACCGCAAGATCATAGGCGTAGCGGCAGGCGAAAACATCAACGACGTGGCCAACTACGGACAGCTCGCCAGCAATAACAACGGCAACGCCTACACGATAGATGAAAATGGCTATATCACTGTCAAGACCAATGCAAACGGCGACGCCTTCAAGCTCAAGATTACGGACGTCGGCGCAGTGGCTGCTAATAACACCGGTTTCGTCAAAGGCGGCGATGTGTACAGCTACGTAAGCCCGACGGAAGATGGCACCTACGTCAAGACCGGTGCTTCGAAGACCACGGCAGAAAACCTCAAAGCCCTCGACACGAAGATCGGTAAAGAGATTGGCGTGGAAGGCGTGTATAACGCGACCGACGACGTCGAGACCCAGATCTCCAAAGTGGCGGCGGCTCGTATCAAAGCCGACCAGTATGTTTCCTTCGATACAGGCAAGAATGTCATTACGGACGCGGCGGGCAATACGCTCGTGACCTTCACGCAGGGAACAGTCGCAAGTGGAAATAACAATATGGTTTCTGGCGGGCAAGTCTGGTCGAACGACGTAGCCTATGATGAATACACCATGGGTAGCGACGGTGTCATTACCGTCAAGAAGAATGACACGACCGACGCCTTCAAACTCAAGATTTCCGGAAATGGAACGATTGAAGACAGCAATGCCGGTCTCATCACAGGCGGCACGGCATACGCGTACCTGAACCCGACCGATGGAACTTTCGTCAAGAGCGGCGTGAGCACGGCGACTAACCTCAACGCGTTGGATAGTGCGATGGTCAAGAAGGAAGGCGAATTTGCAGTCGATAAAGACGGCAAAGTGACCGTACTGAACAATGCGGACGGCACCGCCTTCACCATCACTGGCCTGAGTACGGCAGATTCCAATATCGTCCGTGTGAACGAAAATGATTCCTCTCAGATTCTCGTCGGCAGAGGTGATACCTATGCCAATGTCAAGACCATCGACGTGAGCAACGGCGGTACGAATTACCGCAAGATCACAGGCGTAGCGGCAGGCGAAAGCACCAACGACGCAGCTAATTACGGACAGCTCGCCAGCAATAACAACGGCAACGCCTACACGATAGATGAAAACGGCTATATCACAGTCAAGACCAATGCGAACGGCGATGCCTTCAAGCTCAAGATCACGGACGTCGGCGCGGTGGCGGCGAACAACACCGGTTTCGTCAAAGGCGGCGACGTGTACAGCTACGTGAGCCCGACGGAAGATGGAACCTACGTCAAGACCGGCGCTTCGAAGACCACGGCAGAAAATCTCAAAGCCCTCGATACCAAGATTGGTAAAGAGATTGGCGTGGAAGGCGTGTATAACGCGACCGACGACGTCGAGACCCAGATCTCCAAAGTGGCGGCGGCTCGTATCAAAGCCGATCAGTATGTTTCCTTCGACACTGGTAAGAATGTCATTACGGATGCAGCGGGCAATACGCTCGTGACTTTTGAACAGGGCGCAGTCGCAAGCGGAAACAACAATATGGTTTCCGGCGGCCAAGTCTGGTCGAACGACATCAATTCGACCGAAGCTTACACGGTGCAAGAAGACGGTAGCGTGACGGTGAAGAATAACGCAGGCGGCACGGCTTTCGTCATCAATGGTATCGGCACGAGCTCTGGTACGGGTCTCGTAATTGGGGATACGGACGATCGCTGGGTCGATCTCAGCTGGAATTCTGGTGACGACGTCAAACGCGGAACTAACTCCGCGGCGTATGGATATAAAGCCAACGCGTCGGCAGAAAATGCAGTGGCTCTCGGCTACAACGCGAATGCAAGCGGCATGAATTCTGTGGCTCTCGGCTCCGGATCCATCGCGAGTGCAGATAATGTTATCTCTGTCGGCGGCGGCGCGAATGTAGCTACCCGGAAGATTATCAACGTGACGGCGGGTTCCGACGCAACCGATGCGGCGAACTATGGACAGCTCGTTAAGAACCAAGAATACAAAGTCGCAGCTGACGGAAGCGTCACAATTGAGACGAATGTGGCAGATGTGAATGGAAACAAGCAAGCCTTCAAGATTACAGGCATCGGTACCGGTTCCGCTGACTCCGATATCGTCCGTGTGAACGAAAACGATTCCTCTCAGATTCTTGTTGGCAGAGGTGATACCTATGCCAATGTCAAGACTATTGACGTGAGCAATGGTGGTACGAACTACCGCAAGATCACAGGCGTAGCGGCAGGTGAAAGCACTAACGACGCGGCCAACTACGGACAGCTCGCCAGCAATAACAACGGCAACGCCTACACGATAGATGAAAATGGCTATATCACTGTCAAGACCAATGCAAACGGCGACGCCTTCAAGCTCAAGATTACGGACGTCGGCGCAGTGGCTGCGAATAACACCGGTTTCGTCAAAGGCGGCGATGTGTACAGCTACGTGAGTCCGACGGAAGACGGCACCTACGTCAAGACCGGCGCTTCGAAGACCACGGCAGAAAACCTCAAAGCCCTCGACACGAAGATCGGAGCAGAAAAGGCCATTAGCAATTTGTATGTAGAAGGAGATAATCTCGAACAGAAGATCTACAACGTAGCGCAGACCCGCGTCGCGAAAGATCAGACCGTTTCCTTCGAGAGCGGCAAGAACATTATCAAAGACGTAGCGGGTGATACGCTCGTAACCTTCACACAGGGAACAGTTGCAAGCGGAAACAACAATATGGTTTCCGGTGGCCAAGTCTGGTCGAATGACGTAGCCTATGATGAATACACTATGGATAGCGACGGTGTCATTACCGTCAAGAAGAATGACACGACCGACGCCTTCAAACTCAAGATTTCCGGAAATGGAACGATTGAAGACAGCAATGCCGGTCTCATCACAGGCGGCACGGCATACGCGTACCTGAACCCGACCGATGGAACTTTCGTCAAGAGCGGCGTGAGCACGGCGACTAACCTCAACGCGTTGGATAGTGCGATGGTCAAGAAGGAAGGCGAATTTGCAGTCGATAAAGATGGCAAAGTGACTGTACTGAACAATGCGGACGGCACCGCCTTCACCATCACAGGCCTGAGCACGGCAGATTCTAATATTGTTCGTGTGAACGAAAATGATTCCTCGCAGATTCTCGTCGGCAGAGGTGATACCTATGCCAATGTCAAGACTATTGACGTGAGTAACGGCGGTACGAACTATCGCAAGATCACAGGCGTAGCGGCAGGTGAAAGCACCAACGACGCGGCCAACTATGGACAGCTCGCGAAGAATACCACCTACACGATGGACAACGATGGAACCATTACCGTTGCGACCAACAAGGATGGTGGCACAGCATTCAAGCTCAAGATTACGGACGTCGGCGCAGTGGCTGCGAATAACACCGGCTTCGTCAAAGGTGGCGACGTGTACAGCTACGTAAGCCCGACGGATGATGGAACTTACGTCAAGACTGGAGCTTCAAAGACCACGGCAGAAAACCTCAAAGCCCTCGATACCAAGATTGGAGCAGAAAAGGCCATTACCAATCTGTATGTAGAAGGAGATAATCTCGAACAGAAGATCTACAACGTAGCGCAGACCCGCGTTGCGAAAGACCAGTATGTTTCCTTCGACACGGGCAAGAATGTCATTACGGATGCGGCGGGCGATACGCTCGTGACCTTCACGCAGGGAACAGTCGCAAGTGGAAATAACAATATGGTTTCTGGCGGGCAAGTCTGGTCGAACGACGTAGCCTATGATGAATACACCATGGGTAGCGACGGTGTCATTACCGTCAAGAAGAATGATACGACCGACGCCTTCAAGCTCAAGATTTCCGGAAACGGATCGATTACGGAAAATAACACGGCTCTCATCACGGGCGGCACGGCATACGCGTATTTGAACCCGACTGACGGCACCTTCGTCAAGAGCGGCGTGAGCACGGCGACCAACCTCAACGCGTTGGATAGTGCGATGGTCAAGAAGGAAGGCGAATTTGCAGTCGATAAAGACGGCAAAGTGACCGTACTGAACAATGCGGACGGCACCGCCTTCACCATCACAGGTCTGAGCACGGCGGATTCCAATATTGTTCGCGTGAACGAAACCGATTCCTCGCAGATTCTCGTCGGCAGAGGCGATACTTATGCCAATGTCAAGACCATTGACGTGAGTAACGGCGGTA
>CAVHDO010000030.1:0-14244 GCA_963634795.1 Oscillospiraceae bacterium | reverse complement strand
GGGTCTCGACGTCGTCGGTCGCGTTATACACGCCTTCCACGCCAATCTCTTTACCAATCTTGGTATCGAGGGCTTTGAGATTTTCTGCCGTGGTTTTCGAGGCACCGGTCTTGACGTAGGTGCCGTCTTCCGTCGGGCTTACGTAACTGTACACATCGCCGCCTTTGACGAAACCGGTGTTATTGGCCGCCACTGCACCGACGTCCGTGATCTTGAGCTTGAAGGCGTCGCCGTTTGCATTGGTCTTAACGGTGATATAGCCGTTTTCATCCATCGTATAGGCGTTACCGTTGTTATTGCTGGCGAGCTGTCCGTAGTTGGCTGCGTCATTAGTGTTTTCACCTGCCGCCACGCCTGTGATCTTGCGGTAGTTCGTACCACCGTTGCTCACGTCGATGGTCTTGACATTGGCATAGGTATCGCCTCTGCCTACAAGAATCTGCGAGGAATCGGTTTCATTCACACGGACGATATTAGAATCTGCCGTACTCAGGCCAGTGATGGTGAAGGCGGTGCCGTCTGCATTGTTCAGTACGGTCACTTTGCCGTCTTTATCGACTGCAAATTCGCCTTCTTTCTTAACCATCGCACTATCCAACGCGTTGAGGTTGGTCGCTGTGCTCACGCCGCTCTTGACGAAAGTGCCATCAGTCGGGTTCAAGTAGGAGTACGCCGTATCGCCGGAAATCGCCGCGGTATTATCTTTCTTTATCACACCATCGGTAAGTCCGTTGATCGTGAAGGCGGTTCCATTTGCGTTATTTTGAATAGTTACAGATCCATTGGAAGCCGTGTACGTCGTATTCTTGACGAGCTGTCCGTAGTTCGCCGCGTCGTTCTTGCTTGACCCGGCGGTGACATTGATAATCTTACGAGTAAATCCATTCTTCGTGTCAGAAGAACCAACGGAGACAACATTCCCTTCACTCGCTGTCACTTTTGAGTTAGCACCAAGTGCGACCGCTTTCTCCGCCGTCACGGATGTCCCAGAGCCCAAAGCTACACCAAGAGAAGCTGTCGCCTTCGCTGCACTCGCCAATCCTACCGCCTTTTCTCCACTATAATCCACAACATTACCCCCAATAGCAATCGCTCCAAGTCCTTCAGAGCGATTGACACCGGCGACGGCAGAAAAACCAATTGCTATACTGCTAGAGTACGCACTTGCAAGGCTCCCTAACGCTATTGCGTCAGAATTATAAGTAGTAGCATCCCATCCGATCGCAATCGACCTACACCTGTCCTCATTATAATCATAATCACCGGCAATGACGAAATTATTAGCGTCACTTCCGATTGCAACCCCATATTTACCTGCAAAAGCATCATCGCCGACAGCTACACCTACGAAGCCTATTGAACTTGCAAGACGTCCTATTGCTATTCCATAGGCTGCATCGACAGTAACCCGACTCCCCGATCCAATTGCAATTCCGCCCTCTGCGTATACTTGTGCTCCTTCAATGTCTTTCCTACTCTGACTATAATACGCTCCTCCAATAGCAATACCACCAATCGAAGCTTTCGTACCATCCTCAGTCGTATTATCAGAAACAGTAGCGCCATAACCAATTGCCACGGAAGCTTCAGAAGAAGCGTTTGCGTCATCTCCCACCGCTGTCGCATTTTTACCCGATGCCGTCGCGCTATTCACATTAAATGTCTCTGTCGTTCCAACACCACTCACGGAGGTCGCCGCCCACACTCCCTGCGGCGCACCCCAAAAGCCGACCGCCAACACGACTGCCGCCGTCAATGCTTTCCAATTTTTCTTATTCATTTCGCTCATTTGGTACCATCCTTTCAATTGACCAAAAATGCTGTCTGAGCTACATTTCGCCCCTTCAAGAGCTTTTCAGGCGCTTTCTACGCCACATTTTCAAATATCCTACCACCCCCCCCCTATTTTCTGTCAAGGGGGAAGGTGACATTTTTGTTCCTTTCGTGCTATAAAACTTTTTTATAAGCGAGGCAAAGTATTGTTATTGCTCATTTTTTTACAATCTAAAATCAAAATTCCAAAATACGGAGATTGATTCGCTTGGCTTTTTTCAACGAACGAGCAGAAAACGCCGGACATATGCATTTCGCAATTCCACTTCACAACACTTGCTTGACCTGCGGACACGAAAAAGAAGCAGGCATGATAACCTGCTCCCCTTTTATTTTCCCTTACGCTTTAATTTCTTTACGCTTTTACTTCGCTCTCGTAACGAGACAGCATAAAGCACAAATCCGAAAGACGATTCAAATATTTCAAATCGGATTCGTGAATGTCCTCCTCTTCGCCGAGACGCCACATGAGACGTTCCGCGCGGCGGACGACGGCACGCGCCACATCGAGCGGCGCCGAGCTTTTCGTCTCGCCCGGGACGATGAAATGATCGAGCGGCGCGAGTTTCGCATCGTATCTGTCGATGATTTGCTCGAGCTCGGTCACGTGTTCCTCTTTGATATTCGCTTCCGCGCCGAGGCTGGCGATGTCGGCCATCAGCAGCCAGAGGCTTTTCTGTACCGCGAAAATGACTTCTTTGACGTCCTCATGCGTCGCCGATGCGCGGCAGAGCCCCAATACGGAATCCGCCTCGTCGACGGTGCCGTATGTTTCCACACGGAGACTCGCTTTGGAGACGCGTTCTCCGGTGTAAAGGCTCGTTTTCCCTTTGTCACCCGTGCGGGTGTAAACCTTTGCCATGACGCTGCCTCAGAGTTCCGGGAACCAGAGAGCGATTTCGCGCGCCGCCGTCTCCGGAGCGTCGGATGCGTGCACGACGTTTTCATCGATGGACGTCGCAAAGTCGCCACGAATGGAGCCGGGCACCGCTTCGAGCGGATTCGTCGCGCCATTAATCTGACGGACGGCCTTCACCGCATTTTCTCCTTCGATGACCATCGCTAGCACCGGACCCGACGTGATGAAATCGATGAGGTCTTGGAAGAAACCTTTCCCTTCATGTTCCGCATAATGTTTCTTCGCGAGTTCTGCCGGGACCTGAATCATTTTGATTGCATGAATCGCGAGTCCCTTTCTCTCAAAGCGGGCGATGATTTCACCGCAAATGTGTTTCTTCACACCGTCCGGTTTGACGAGAACCAAAGTTTTTTCCATGTTTGCCATCAAAAAAGCCTCCTTCAAAAAAATACTCCGCGCGTCTCACCGCATACGAGCGGCGATTTCGCGCAATTTTTTAATACGATCCTCCGTGGAAGGATGCGTAGAAAACAAATTGACCGAAAACGAAGAAATCCCGGCGAGCGGATTGATAATGAAAAGTCCAGAGGAAGACGGCGTCGCTCCCGCGAGCACGCGATGCTGCGCATAATTGTCCAGCTTTTGCAACGCGGATGCCAGCGCCAACGGTTTCCCGGAAATTTCCGCCCCGCCGGCGTCGGCCATGTATTCACGCGAGCGGGAAAGCGCCATCTGCACGACAGCCGCGGCAATCGGCGCAATGACGGCGACAATCATGAGCGCAATCGGATTGGCGTGCTCGCCGTCCGAGTTTCTTCCGCCGCCAAAAATGGCCGCCCACTGCGCCATATTCGCAATCCAGGAAATCGCGCCCGCAATGGACGCCGAAAGCGTCATAATCAGCGTGTCCCGATGACGGATGTGGGACAATTCGTGCCCCAAGACGCCGGCCAATTCATCGCGATCCAGCATGGACACGAGCCCCTGCGTCACGGCCACGGCCGCATGATTCTCGTCGCGCCCCGTCGCGAACGCATTCGGCACGTCGCTCGGAATCATATAAATCCGCGGCATCGGCATCCCCGCTTTTCGCGTGAGTTCGCGCACGAGAGCGAAAAGCTCCGGCACCTCTTCCTCCGAAAGCGGCTGCGCACGATAACTCGCCAAGGCTATTTTATCACAATTCCAATAACTTATAAAATTAATGGCCAAAGAAATCAAAAACATGACCATGGCGCCATCGCGCCCGCCGACCATCCCGCCGATGGCCATCAAGATAACGCTGAGCAGCGTCAAAAGCATGACAGATTTGACTCGATTCATATCAATCCCTCCTTTTCGTCCCTCCCGTTTCCCGGGAAAAATCTTTGACGTATTATTTTTATGTAGTTTACAGATAAAAAAATGGTCGGAACGACATGAGTTGAACATGCGACCTCTACCACCCCAAGGTAGCGCTCTACCAAACTGAGCTACGTCCCGACATTGCCTGTGTACTATAGAATACTCAAACCGGCGCGCTTTGTCAAGGGGGAAAGGGCGGAGGCGTGGCTTTCGTCGTTCTCCGCTTTGGCGGCGTTTGAGATGAAGAAATAAGGGAAGAGAGAAGAGAGATGCCCGGCTTTTTTGTGCTTTCCTTTTTGTGGCAGACGGGATGGAGACGTCAGAAATCAGACATCAGACGTCAGATTTTAGCGGTGTCGCTTCGCGACGATTTTTATAAAAAATGCGCGAAGCGTCACCGCTTAGCCCTCTTCAGGAGGCAACCTTCCGGTGAACGGTTGCCGGTGGCCGTTAGGCCGGGTGATGGACAACGTATGTGAGAAAAAAGTTTAATAATAGAATTTTTCTTTGCTATATCCTCACATAGAGTGACCATCATCCGGCGCATTCGCGCCACCTTCTTCCCGAAGAAGACTGACGGGTAGCGCTTCGCGCGATTTTTATAAAATGCGGCCGGAGGCCGCCACCGATCAAGCCTTCCTTTGGAGGCAACCTTCCGGTGGACGGTTGCCGGCGCCTCCGGAGGAGGCGGATGATGGGTCGCCGAAGGCGCATATAAAAAATGCGCGAAGCGCCACCGCTTTCGTCTGACGTCTGACGTCTGATCATCTGATGTCTTAATCCTGCCTGCCGCAAAAGAAAAGCGCCGCCAAAGCCGCGCCTCTCTTCCCTCTTCCCTATTTTCTACTCGGACACACATCACGCAGCGGGCATTCTCCGCATTTCGGATTTCTTGCCGTGCAGATGCGGCGACCGTGCCAGATGAGCCAGTGGTGAGCGGCGCCCCAGTCTTTCTTTGGGACCACTTTTTGCAAGCCAAGCTCGACGACGAGCGGCGTGTCTCCCGTCGCCAGTTTCAAACGATTGGAAACGCGAAAGACGTGGGTGTCGACGGCGATGGCCGGGTGGCCGAAGAGGACGCTTCGGACGACGTTCGCCGTTTTGCGTCCCACGCCGGGGAGGCGCACGAGGTCGTCGAAATCTTCCGGCACTTCGCCGCCGTAGTCTTCGATCAATCGGTCGCAGAGACCCAAGAGATGCTTCGCTTTTGCGTGATAGAGGCCGCAGTCTTTGATTTCATTTTCCAATTCATGAAGCGAGAGCGCGCGCATTTTTTCCGGACTGTCCAGACGCGGAAATATGCGCGCCGTGATCATATTGACCCGCGCGTCCGTGCATTGTGCCGAAAGGACGACCGCGACGATGAAGGTGAACGGATTCGTGTAGTGGAGCGCCGTTTTTTCGCCGCCGTACACTTCCTGCAAAATGCGGAGCTGCTCAGCTTTGACGGTTTTCGTCACGCGCATGGCTGCCTCAAAAGGTACGCATGAGCGGAGAGTGCCGCCGCCGCGCCTTCGCCCGCCGCAATCACGATTTGCTTGTACGGCGTGTCCGTCACGTCGCCCGCCGCGAAAAGCCCCGGCACATTCGTCAGCCCGCCGCGCGTCGTCACAATTTCTCCCGCCGCGTTTTGTGCCAATTCTTCCGGCAGGAAACCATTGTTCGGAAGGCCGCCGATTTCGATGAAACAGCCGTCCGCCGCGATTTCTTTTGTTTCTCCCGTTTCCGCGAATTTCACCAGCACGGACGAGAGCCGCCCGTCACCGGAAAATTGCACGGGCGACACACCCATGAGAACTTCGACATTGCCGCGGCGCGCCATCCGATTTTGCAGGATTTCCTGCGCCGTCAGCCGATTGCGGACGAGGAGCGTCACTTTCGTGCACAGATCGGACATTTCCGTCGCTGCCTGTACGGCGCTGTCTCCGCCGCCGACGACCACGACCTTCTTCCCGCGATACAGCGGCCCGTCGCAAGTCGCGCAGAATGACACGCCGCGCCCCGTGAGCTCCTTCTCTCCCGGAATGCCGAGCGTCCGTGGGCGCCGTCCCGCCGTCACAATCACCGCGCGCGCCTCGATTTCCTCTCCGTCGTCAAGCGTCGCCGAAAACGTTTCCTCCAGACGGGCGAGCTTCGTCACCGCCGCCGTCTCGAATGTCACCGGATAGCGCCGCACCTGCTCCTCCATCCGATCCGCCAAGTCGAAACTCATGACACTCGCGAAGCCCGGATAATTTTCGATTTCGCCCGTGAGCAAAATTTGCCCGCCGACATCCGGCGAAACGAGCGTCGTCCGGAGCTCCTTTCGCGCCGCGTACATCGCCGCCGTCAGCCCCGCCGGCCCCGCACCGATTACCAAGACATCACATGATTTCATGTATATCACCTCATATCGAAATATTTATATTCAAATCTGCCACATTATAGCACGCCAAAAAAATCCTGCAAGCCGTCTTGCATTTCATGCTATAATGAAATTAACAGAGAAAACTCTCTGCCATCCGTTTCCTCTTTTCGGGAAATTATTTTGATTAGGAGAAAAAATATGAACGGATACAATTCGGAATTGACGTACGAGCGCGGGCTTTCCATCAATATGCCGGGGCTCATGCGCGATGTGTACGCTTGGATGGCCATCGCCCTCCTCGTCACGGGCGCGACCGCTTGGATCGTCGCGGACAGCCCGTTTCTTTTGAGCCTCATCTTCGCCTCGAAATTCGGCACGTGGGGACTGCTTTTCGCCACGGTCGCTCTCGTCTGGCATCTGTCCTCCGCCGTCTCGCGTCTCTCACTCAAAGCGGCAACCGCGATGTTTCTCATTTATTCCGTGCTGAATGGGCTCACGATGAGCGCGATTTTCATTATGTACACGCTGTCGAGCATTTCCGCCGTTTTCCTCACGACGGCCGGCACTTTTGCCGTCATGAGCGTCTACGGATACATGACGAAAACGGATCTCTCGCGCGTGGGCGGCCTCTGCCTCATGGCGCTCTTCGGCGTGATTATCGCGACGGTCGTGAATCTTTTCCTGGAAAACACGATGCTCCAGCTGATTCTCTCCTACGTCGGCATTTTGATTTTCGTCGGCCTCACCGCTTACGACACGGCGCGCATCCGTGAAATCGCGATGACGCACGACACGGGCGCGACGGACGAAGGCCAGAAAATCGCCATTCTGGGGGCGCTCACGCTCTACCTCGATTTCATCAATCTCTTCCTCTATATGCTCCGCATTTTCGGCGACAGAAAATAAGGAAACAAAGGAAACAAAAAAACGGCAGCTCTTAATCGGGCTGTCGTTTTGTTTTGCATTTTTGTTTGGCTCTTAGAAGCAATCACCAGAAACAAAGGGCAAAATAGCTATCAATTATAGGCTACTAACAAAATAATGTCACCAAAGACAATACTATCCTCCATTCTCCCTTGCAAATGCTTTCCTCTCAAACGCCCCCCAAATCAGAATCAAGAAGCAATCTCCGCCTCTCAATTCTCAATTTTTTCTATTTCTCCCAATCTCTCCCAAAAAGTTTTACGAAATTCTTTGAAACGGTCTTCTATGATCGCTTCTCGCATGTCGCGCATAAATTGCAGGAGGAAGTATAAATTGTGGATGGTGAGGAGGCGGAGGGCGAGGGTTTCTTCGGCTTTGTATAAATGACGGATATAAGCGCGGGAATAGTGGCGGCAGGTGTAGCAGCCGCAGCCTTCTTCGAGCGGAGCCCAGTCGCGTTCGTATTGTTTGTTTTTGATGTTCATGCGGCCCGTGTGCACCATGGCCATGCCATTTCGGGCGACGCGGGTCGGGAAGACGCAGTCGAACATATCGACGCCGCGCGCGACGCCTTCGACGAGGCAGTCCGGCGTGCCGACGCCCATGAGGTAGCGCGCTTTTTCTTTCGGAAGGCACGCGGTCGTTTCTTCCAAAATTTCGTACATGAGGTCGTGCGGCTCGCCGACGGAAAGGCCGCCAATGGCCAGGCCGTCGAAAGGAAGGGAGGAAATTTCGCACGCGCTCTGTTTCCGCAAATCTTTGTACATGCCGCCCTGCACGATACCAAACATCCCACGGTCTTCGCGGGTGTGCGCGCGGATGCAGCGCTCGGCCCAGCGCGTCGTGCGCTCTGTCGATTGTTTCGCGTAATCGTATTCGGCGGGGTACGGGATGCATTCGTCGAAGGCCATCGCGATGTCGCTGCCCAAATCTTCCTGCGCTTTCGTCGCGACTTCCGGCGAGAGAAATTGGAGCGAGCCGTCGATGTGCGAGCGGAAGGTCACGCCCTCTTCGCGGATTTTTCGCATGGCGCCCAGGCTGAAGACTTGAAAACCGCCGCTGTCCGTCAAAATGCCGCCGTCCCAATGCATGAAGAAATGCAACCCGCCCGCCTCGCGAATGAGCGGCGTCCCCGGGCGCAGAAATAAATGGTACGTGTTTCCCAAAATAAATTGCGCGCCCATTTCGATGAGTTCTTCGGGCGTCACCGTCTTCACCGTCGCTTGCGTCCCGACGGGCATGAACATCGGCGTCTGAAATGTCCCGTGCGGCGTGTGCAAAAATCCTGCGCGCGCCCCGGTTTCCGGATCTTCTTTGATAAGTTCGTATCGAATGACCATGTGTGTCTCCTATCTTTTGAATCGTTAAGAAAATTGTACCGAAAATTTCCCGGAAGGTCAAACGCCTCCGCCTTGCCCCACGTGTTAGAATAAAGGATGAAAGAAATATATTTGCTCTCGATAAGAAATCAGCGCAAAAAAAAGAAACCGCTCAGATACAGGCCATCAGGAGCCAATTTCCTGTGGGTTCTGTATACTTAAGCAGTTCTCTTTGGACGTATTATAAGAAAGAAATTTATTCTTGTCAAATATTTTCAGCAGGAATTTGTATGTCTCTGACTTGGCTCATTTTTGAAACGATTGGCACCGTCGCCTTTGCCTTTTCCGGCGCGATGACGGCGCTTTCCAAGAAAATGGATATTTTCGGCGTCGTCGTCCTCGCCGTCATGTGCGGCACGGGCGGCGGGATGCTTCGCGACGTCTTGGCCGGCATCACGCCGCCGCTTGCCCTGCGCAGCGCGCCCGCTTTTGCCGAATGCATCGCGACGGCGCTCCTCGTTTCCTTTTGCTATCAGAAATTGGCTCTCTCCCGCAGCCACCAGAAATGGATCGTCATTCTCTATCTGGGCTCCGACGCTTGCGGGCTGGCGGCCTTCACGGTCACCGGGGCGCTCACCGCGCTCTACACCATGCCGGAATATCCCTATCTCGTCCCCATCATTTTGGGTCTGCTCACCGCGGTCGGCGGCGGCCTTCTGCGCGACATCATGGCGCAGCGCGTCCCCGTCATTTTGAAAACGGATGTGTACGCGATTGCCGCCATCGCGGGCGGCCTCGTCGTCTGCCTCGTCTGGCATCTCTGGGATCGCCATCTCGCCTCCTGGGCCGGTTTCTACACCGTGCTCCTGCTGCGCGCGCTGGCCATCCGTTTCCGCTGGCGGCTCTACCGTCCGCATCCGCACGATTGAAAGAGGAGGAAACTGTCTTGAAATTGTATCAGAAATTTTTGACAAATGCGGTGGCGCTCGCCCTCGCGTTCGGCGGGCTGTCCGTTTCCGCCAAAACCATCCTTCTCGTCCCGCAAGACGACCGGCCCGTGAGCCTTTCCTACACCGTCGACACGGCGGAAAAAGCGGGATACACGGTGCTGACGCCGCCCGCCTTTCTGCTCTCCGGCAAGCATTTCAAAGGAAATCCCGACCGCATCTGGGATTGGGTCGACGCGCACATGGCGGAAACGGATGCCGCCGTGCTTTCCACCGACACGCTGATTTACGGCGGGCTCGTCGATTCGAGGAAACACACGGACAGTCTCTTCACTTTGACGCGCCGCGCCGACCGCCTGCGCAAGCTGCACGAGAATTTCCCGCGCGTCCCCCTCTACGCATTCGGCACGATCATGCGCACGCCCTATGCTTCTTCTTCCGGCGTCGAGCCGCCCTACTACGCGAAATACGGGACGACCATTTATCACATCTCCGGTCTGCAGGACAAAATGGACGCCGGCAGCATCACCGCCGCCGAATCCGCCGAGCTGCTCTCTTTGAAACTCTCCGTCCCCGCCGAATATTTACAAGATTGGTTCAAGCGGCGCACGAAAAATACGATCATCAATCAGAAACTCATCCGCGACGTGAAGGACGGCGTTTTCACCTATTTCATTTTGGGCTTCGACGACAGCAGTCAATATTCCCAGTCGACACTGGAGCATCGCTACTTGGTCAAAGACGCCAAATCGCTTTCGCCGAAAAAATACGGCTCGTTTCCCGGCGCCGATCAGCTCGCGCTCCTTCTCATCGCGCGCTACCATGTGGACGACAACGGTTTGAAACCCGTTTTCTCCGCCATTTATCCGCTCGGCCGCGCCGAAGACACCGTGCCGAGCTACGAGAGCCAGGAAATCGGAAAAACCATCGAGCAGCATGTGACGGCCGTCGGAGGCGTCCTCCGAAACGACACGCGCCCGGACTTTCTGCTCGCCGTGAATACCCCTCTCGCGAATACGAAAGAATCCGCCGCCTTCCAAAATTTCGGCATGGAAAAGGAAAGCACACACAATTTCATCAACGAAGTGAAACAGGCCGAGCAGCGCGGCATTCCTATTTCCTTTGTCGACGTTTACTTTGCAAATGGTGCCGACAACACGCTGATGAAGCTCATCAAACGAAACGGCATGCTCTACACCGCCGCGGCCTACAACGGCTGGAACACCGCGAGCAACACGATTGGCTACTCCGTCGCCCAAGCGATTCTCTCCGCCAATATGAGCGAGACCGACCGCGAAGATATGCTCCTCGTCCAATACATCGACAACTGGGCCTACCAAGCGAATGTCCGCAAAAATATCCTACGCATCAGCGACTATTCGGCGGCAGACGAAAAGACTCCGGATAAACTCTTGGAAGAAACGATTGCCGAGCTCCAAGAATTTGCGAAAAAAGAACTCGAAATCGATCCCGCCCGCATCACAGCGACCTATCCCTGGGATCGTTTCTTCGAAATCGAAGCCAAAGTCAGCCCGACGCCGGCGTATCGCATCTACCTGACCCGCGCCGAAAAGCAGCGCATCGCGGCCGAAAAAGCAAAGAAAGAAGCCGAGGAGAAAGCGAAAAAAGAAGCGGTCGAAAAGGCGAAGAAGGAAGCGGCGGAAAAGGGAGAAACGGACGCCGCCGAAAAATCGGAAACGAAAAGTACGGAACAGCAAACGGACGAGGCAAATTCTACCGACGAAACCAAGGCCGCCGAATAAAATTTCCTGTCAAAACGAAACAGAAAAAGATAGCCAATCATGTCTCAATGTCATGACGACAAATAAAAACGAAGTCAATTTTTACACAAAAGGAGAGACTCTATCTTGATCATCCGTCATGCGACAACGCAAGACATTCCCGCCATCGCCGCCGTCGAAGCCCTTTGCTTCCCGCCGGCAGAAGCCGCCACCGAAAAGGATTTCATTGAACGAGTCCGCTGCTACGGAAACCATTTCTGGCTCCTCTTTGATGAAACGAAACTCATCGCTTTCGTCGACGGTTTCGTCACGGATATTCCGGATTTGACGGATGAAATGTATGCAAAGGCAAGCATGCACGATGAAAACGGCGCGTGGCAAATGATATTCGGCGTCAATACCATCCCGGATTACAGAAGGCAAGGCCATGCGGAGCGATTGCTTCTGTGCGCCATCGACGATGCGCGAAAAGTGAATCGAAAAGGTCTGGTGCTGACCTGCAAAGACCGATTGGTCCCCTACTACGCCAAACTCGGTTTCCAAAACGAAGGCATCTCGACCGCCTCCACCCACGGAAATGTCATCTGGCATCAAATGCGCCTGACTTTCTCCGAAACTCCCGCAGCGCAATAAACATCCCAAGCGGTGCCGCCTGCAGCAACGATTTTTATAAAAAGCAAGAAGCATTTTCACAAACAAAAAAACAGAGACAACCTGATTCTGTCTCTTTTTTTTTGGTTGCAAGAAATAAAATCGCGCGAAGCGCACACCGCTTTTACCAAAAACGAAAATCCCTCTCGCGCCTGACGAAAAAAATCAATCGCAGTCTGACGTCTGATGTCTGACCTCTGACGTCTCAATCCTGCCTGACAAAAAAGCAAGCACGCCAACCTGTGCACTGTGTACTGTGCACTGTGCACTTTTTTAATTGCTCACTGTTTCCAAAGCTTCCCGCACCCCCGACACATACCGCACACTCCCCCGCGTTTCCTCCTTTTGGAAAATCGCCTCCGCATCCTTCCGGTTTCCCTCCGGCAAAATAAAATGACGGAAATTCATTTTCAATGCCTCCTTGATGCGAAGACCGATATGCGAGACCGGGAGCACCGCGCCTGTCAGACCCACCTCCCCGAGCGCCACCAAATCCTGCGGAATCGGCACATCCCGCTTCACCGAGACCACCGCGAAAGCCGCCGCCAAATCCGCCGCCGTTTCCCGGATTTTGAAACCGCCCGCCACATTCACGTACACATCCTCCTCCGAAAAAGGAATCCGCGCCCGTTTCTGCAAGACCGCCAGCAAGACCACGAGACGATTGTAATCGTAGCCGACCGAAATCCGCCGCGGCACCGGCAGCACCGAATGCACCGACAGAGCCTGCAACTCCACCATGATCGGCCGATGCCCCTCCATGCAGGCCAGCGCGATACTTCCCGCCAGCGACTCCCGGCGTTCGGACAAAAGGAAACCGGACGGATCCGTCATGCCGCGCAGCCCGTCCTCCTCCATCACAAAAAGCCCCGAATCCGCCGTCGAACCGAAACGATTCTTCACCGTCCTAAGCACCCGGAATTGGAAACTCCGATCCCCCTCCAGATACAAAACCGTATCCACCATGTGCTCCAAAATGCGCGGACCAGCGATATTTCCGTCCTTCGTCACATGCCCGATGATGAAAACCGCGATCCCCTCCTCCTTGGCGAGCCGCACCAAGAGCGCCGTGCAATCCCGAATCTGCGCTGGACTTCCCATCGCCGACGTACTCTCCTCCATATACATCGTCTGGATTGAATCCACCACAAGAAACGCCGGATGCAACCGCCGCGCCTCCTCAATCACCACATTGAGATCCGCACCCGAAAGCACGAAGCAACGATTTCCGTCAATCCCGAGACGCTTCGCCCGCATTTTAATTTGCAGCTCCGACTCCTCGCCACTCGCGTAGAAAACCGTTTCCCCCAGCTCGCAAACCGCGCGGCAAATCTGGAAAACCAGCGTCGATTTCCCAATCCCCGGCTCCCCGCCCAAAAGCGTCACCGAGCCCTTCACCAGCCCGCCGCCAAGCGGCCGATCCACCTCCGGCATCCGCAAGAGGAAACGCGCCTCCGCCCCCGCTTCGATTTCCGAAAGCGCCAACGGCTTCCGATCCTGCCGCATCTGCGCCAAAGGATTCGTCGCCGCCGCCTTCGGAGCCGCCCGCTCCGTCACCTCCTCCAAAGTATTCCAAGCCCCGCAATGCGGACAACGCCCCAGCCAACGCACCGACTCCGCGCCGCACTCCCGGCAAACAAATTTCACTTTTGCCTTCGCCATCTCGCCTCTCCTTTCATCATTTCCCATTTCCTTTATTATACATGATAGAGGAAACGGGGAGGCCGGGATTGATTTATGCTTTGATTTTTTTGTAAGGCGCGAAATAATTATTAGCTGTTAGCTTTTAGCTATTAGACGAAACTAGATGGATGCTTCTCTTTTTTACCAAGCCAGAGAAAAAATCAGATAGTCAAACGCCAGACTATCATTGGCTTTTCCCACCAGTTTCAAAATAGTTATTAGCCACTAATCATTGGTTTTTAGATTAAATTTCATAAATAATCGGCTAGTTCGCTCAGACAGCAAATTTTAACAATACGCAATCCACGCAATATTTATAAAAATACCGCCGCAGGTGATACCGCTTTCGTCTGACGTCTGATCATCTGATGTCTGTGACGTCTTAATCTCTTTGTGCGCTCCAAGCTCCTGGCTCATAACTCCAAGCCACGCTCGCTGTAAGAAGGCCCGCCTGTGCAAAATTCGCCGGTTCCGCGCCGTTATTGTGAAAAAAAGCAAAGAGCCTCCGGGGCGCCGACGCATCTCGTGGCCTTGCGTGGTAAGAATGCGTCATGATGTAAAATTTGCGCGTATCGGTGACGTTAGCATTGGCAAG
>CAVHDO010000029.1:0-14269 GCA_963634795.1 Oscillospiraceae bacterium | reverse complement strand
CGTGAACAGGTGACGTAAGCATTTAAGGCTGAGCGGCGGCGCCCCATGAGCCGAGGCGAATTTTGCCCTGGCGGCGGCTTCTTTCTCTTGCTTCGTTCTCTTTCTTCCCCGGGGAAGAAAGAGAATGAAGAAACCGTAAGGAGTTCCGTACGAATTCATCGAAAATGAAATCGCCGCAAGGAGTTCTGGCGGAACGCATCGAAAAGTGCACGCGCCGAAAGGCGCAATTTTGCGTAGCAAAATAATCCCGCACCGAAAGGTGCAAATAGGAAAGCATCGCACATGACAAGCGCCGTCAGGCGCATGCTGCGAAGCAGCATTGTCTGCGGCGTATGCCGCATTCCGCGCAAGCGAAACCACCCGCACCGAAAGGTGCAAAAAGAAACTCACTGCACAAATATTTCCTCATAAAAAGCTCCGCTCAAAAAAAAGCGGAGCTTTCCAACCGTCACAACATATCCTTTTTCCAAAGCATCCACGCGACGACAATCGTGACGAGGACGCCGAAAAGGACCAGATAGAGGAAACCGAACGGGTGATCGGCGAAGGGGACCGGGACGTTGACGCCCCAGAGACTGTAGATGAAAGTCGGCACAGCCAAAAGAATCGTCATTGACGTCAGGAATTTCATAATCTGCGCCAGCCGATTGGAAATGATGTACGAAAACGAATCCATCATGGACATCAAAATCGTCGTGTAAATCCCGACCATTTCCAAGGCCTGCTTATTTTCGATGATGACATCTTCCAGCAAATCCTCGTCTTCCTCGTACATTTTGAGTAGCCCCGGCAGCGCGCTCGTCCGGAGACGCAAGAGCCGCTCCATCACATTTTCATTCGCGTGCAGAGCGAAATTGAAATACGTCAGAGATTTCTGGAGTTCCAGCAAGCGGAACAATTCCCTGTTTCGCAGCGATTTCCGTACCTCGTCCTCGATGAGATCCGTTTTCTTGTAAATTTGCTGCAAGTAATACAGAAAGGCCGACGATGCCGCCGACAGAATCTGAAAGAGGAAACGCGTTTTCTTGTACGTATGGAAACCGGCGGGACCGGCGAGAAACCGCTGCACGACGAGAGACGGCTCCACGCATACCGTGATGATGAGGCGGCGCGTGATAAAAATGCCGACCGGCAACGCGTCGTACGCATCCTGCTCCATGACCACCGGCGTATTGATGACGACGAAAATATAATCGTCCTCCGTCTCCACGTGCGAACGTTCCTCGCGGTCGAGCGCCGATTGGAGGACATCGGTGGGAATATCGGAAATATCCGAAAGGCGGGTCAATTCTTCCGGCGTCGGCGCCGCGCAATTCAGCCAAGAACCCTTTTCCGCCGCTTCGGGCGCAATCTCGCAAAGCGTTCCGTTTTCATCGTGTTTGTAAGCAGAAAGCATGAAGAACCCCTCCTTTCTTTTAATCTCTCACATTATAGGCCACAAAAGCACTTCACGCAAATTTTTTGTGGGGAAATTTTGAGAGGCGTGACGGAGGCTTGTTTTTCTTTGGCGGCGTTTGCGGTGAAAGCTTTCCGGTGCCAGAGATGGGAGGCAAGACTGTGTCGTGCTCTTTTTTGGTGGCGTTTCTGCCGGTGATTGGGGCAAGATAGAGATGAGGGAAAGCAGACAAAGAAAAATCCACAGTGAAAACCGATGGGGTGATGACAACCGATATGGTGCTTCATCGAGTGGTACGCTGTGGAATCAATCATTTGCATATTTTGAATGAAAATTATGTCGGTAAATCCGGAATTTCGAATCCAGTGAATGTGGTGTTATGGCATTTAAGCCAAAAATATTCTGCCACAGTCCCGAAAATAGTATTAGGTTGAATTGGGACATTACAATATTCGGTAGCGCAGAGTTCTTTTTTGAATTTCGGTGCACCGGAAAAATAAAAAGCCATCGTATAAGCAACATCCAATGTCATACCTGAGTCTTTTTTTTGTTCCGAATGAATCAAAGTGCGAATAAATTCCTCAGATTGATCGGGGTGAGCTTTATGGGCTGCCTCTAATCTTTGCGGATATGATTTTTGGGAGTCATAACTAATGGAAAGTTTGTCTCTCATAATTTTGGAAGATACAAAATCGACCTTATAAAAAGTTCCTTGAATTGTATAATGAGGGGAATCATGGCGTACAATTTTCACAGAATCTGTATCTGCATATGCAGAGCTACGTTGATCGTGATGAATCCGCACATATCTGGTAGGATTATTTTGAAGTTCCTCTAATGAAATGGCCAATCCGGTAACCGGAATCAATGTCATCATCAAAAAAGAGAGTAGAAATTTTTTTATCATGGGAAAGGATCTCCTTTTGCAAAGATTGAAAGTGTTTTCTCATATAAAAGGACCAATATGAAAGAAAAAGCATTAAAAATAAGGGCCTCCGTGCGGTCCGGGAAGGCCAAAGAGCCCATATTTGGAGTCCGCGTATTTGCCGAATATGTAATTGGCCACTTCCCACGGAATTTCGCCATATTTCACTTTTCTCTCTTCCGTGGTATTGATCACATGGGCAATGGCCTTGTTAATGTCCGGATATGGCTTTCCTTTAATACCGAAAATTTCCCAACGTGGAAAACTCATGATAATCCCCGGATTTTCGGTTTGCATCAATGTAAGGGCGTCCTCTTTCTCTTTTTGGGTATACTCAGGATGTTTCTTTTCGATTTCCGGAATGAGGAAAGCCGCCGACTGGCTAACGTCGAAACTGAAATTGCGAGTGTCTTTGATAATCATATTTTGCTTATTTGTAATAATATAAAACTCTGCTTCGACAGTCACGTATGGGAATTCATCCCGTAATATACGGATCGAGTCTATATCGACCGCTGCAGAACCGTCGGGAGAATCATATACAAGAGCGTATTTTGCCATATTGTCTTGAATGTCGGTAAAGGATATGGCAAGCGCACTAAAGGGAGCCAAAATGAAAGAAAGGCAGATCATTACAAATCTTTTTACCATGCGGGGAATCCTCCGTTTCATTTACAAAACAGAAATTGAAATCAAATCAGAAGCGACAACCTTTCTCATCATAAAAGACGTCAACATAAGGATTGCAAGAACGATTGAAATCGGTATTAAATATAAGCAGCATACGGTCCCGGAATGCTGAAGAAGGCATTTTTGATATTAGTCCATTTGTTGAAGACGAAATTGGAAACATCCGTCAGAGTATCACCATATAAAACATCTCTCCATTCCGACTTATTGAGAAGGTAGTCAAGCGCCCCGTTCACTTCCGGATAGGAATCTCCGGCAAAATTAAAAACTTCCCAATGTGGGTGATTCGCGTAAATTCCTGAATCTTTTTTTTGCAACGAAATAACAATTTTGGCACATTCTAAATCTGTATACTCAGGATGATCCTTTTTCACTTCCTTAAGGAGAAGAGCCGCTGCACGATTCGTGTCAAAAATAAAAGTGCGATTGTCCTTCAAAATGACTTTGGAATCATATATCACGGTATAAAATTCCGTTTTGAGGGAGATGTGCGGAGGATCTTGCCTCAACATATGGATAGAATCGACATCAACAAACGCCGCACAGCAGGAAGTCTTGTATACGAGAACGTATTTTGATGGATTGCTTTGGATTTCATCCAAGGATATGGCAAATGCACTAAAAGGAACGAGTGCTAAAAAGAGGCAAGACATCAAAAATTTTTTAATCATTGTTTTGAAATGCTCCTTTTCGGTTATAAAAACAGGAACCGGATGGTTTTGTAATTTTTCTCGTCACAATTATAGATTATTTGCAGGAAAAATCAATCGGTAGTCACATGAAAAAATTTGCCGCAAATTGTGTAAAGAGCATCTTCGTTTGACCATGACGGAAAGTTGGCCTATGGCAACCATCTCGCGCCTGACGAAAAAAGCCAAGCAATCTCTGACGTCTGACGTCTGACCATCTGACGTCTTAATCTTGCCTGCCGAAACAGTCAATCACAAACTCAGCCGGGCTTCTCATCTCTGTCAGCAGAAAGCAAAAATCTCAAACGCTGCCAAAAGAAAAGAGGCACCAAGCTGTGCCTCTCATCTCTCATCTCTTATTTCTATTCACTGCCCTGTTCCGATTTCCTTTGCCATTTCCCAGAGCTCCCGCGGCAGTTTCCTCTTTTCCTCAAACGCATCTTGATAGGAAATGGCGCGCAAGTTTCCTTGGTGCATTCCTTCGAGGAAGCCGCTTTGGCCGGAGAGGAGTTTTTCTGTCGCGGCGGCGGCCAAGGTGGTGGCCAGGATAGAATCGTGGGCCGAGGGGGCGCCGCCTCTTTGGATGTAGCCGAGGTTCGTCGCGGAGATTTCAAGACCGGTTTGGGCGGAGAGTTTCGCGGCGAGTTCGTGGGCGTGGGCCGCGCCTTCCGCGCAGATGAGAATGCAATTCGTGCGGCCGGCTTTTGTGAAGGCGAGGAGTTTGTCTCCGATGTCCGCTTCGTCGAAGGGGATTTCGGGGACGAGAATCCATTCGGCGCCGCCGGCAAGGCCCGCCGCGAGGGCGATGTGGCCGGCGTGGTGGCCCATGACTTCCAGGACGGCGGCCCGTTCGTGGGCGGACGCGGTGTCGCGGATTTTGCGGATGGCGTAGAGGGCGGTATTCACGGCGGTGTCGTAGCCGATGGTGTCTTCGGTGCCGGGCATGTCGTTGTCGATGGTCGCGGGGACGACGGCGGTGCGAATGCCGAGCGCCTCCAGTGTGGCCGCGCCGCGCATGGAGCCGTCGCCGCCAATCACGAGAAGGGCATCGATTTTGTTTCTTTGCAAAATTTCGGCAGCTTTTCGTTGCACCGGTTCCTCAAAAAAAGGAAGAAACCGTGCCGTCTTGAGGATCGTGCCGCCGCGGACTTCGATGCCGCCGACGTCACGCCACGCAAGGGGTGCGATTTCTTCCTGTAAAAGTCCTTCGTAGCCGCGGAGGATGCCGACGGGTTCCGCGCCTTTCGCGATGGCCGTGCGGACGGCGCCGCGGATGGCTGCGTTCATGCCCGGGGCGTCGCCGCCGCTGGTCGCTATGCCGATTCTTTGTTTCATGCTCAGGGCCTCCTTTGGTTTTCCGGGAAACGCGTCACAAATTCTATATGGTGCGTTTCGATGTATTGGGTGATTAAAAGTGCCGTCTGCGCGGGCTGGCGATTCGTCGTATTCACCACGATGTCGGCGCGCGGTTTCCAAGATTCCCATTGGCTGCGCATTTTTCGCACGTAGCCGTCTACATTGGAGTAGTCCAGGGTCGGGCGTTTTCCGATGCGTTTGGAGACGCGCTCGGCGAGACGAAACGGGCGCGCGATCAGAAGGGCGATGAGGCCGTATTCCGAAAGGAGGCGGAATTTTTCTTCCGTCATGGGGAAATTGCCGCCCATGGCGATGACGGCTTCATGATAGAAACGGACGTGATTGACGACGTCCATCTCGGCTTCCTGAAATCGTTTCTGCCCGACGCGCTCGCAATAGGCGGCCATTTTTTGGCCGGTGAGGCGCTCCAAAATGCGATCCGTGTCCGCGAGTTGCCAGCCGAAATTTTCTGCCAGAATTTTCGCGGCGCGGGATTTTCCGGTCCCCATCGGACCGATTAAGACGATGTTTCGTTTCTTCATTCGTGACTCCTGCCCCGATATGCCTGAAGGTCCGCGTCGAAACGCAGCCGGTCGCCTTCGCGCACGATTTTGCGGAAGGTGAGGCACATCCACTGCTCTTTTTCCTGTATTATATCAAACATTTCAAGGAGGCCGGAAAAATTTGTCGTCCCGGAGAGGGAGAGTCGCAGAATGTCTCCGTGCTTTCGCGGTGTGGGCGCGATTTCGCTCGCGGTCTCGATGCGGATGCCGGCCGCGGCGAGGTCTTCGGCGGCGCGGGAAAGGTCGGCGGATGTGGGAAACGGGGAAACGGGTGTCTCTTCCGGCGCTTGAAACGCTTCGACAAGCTGATTTTCCATTTGAATTTGCGCGGTCATTTGTTTCTTGTCTTCGGCGGAAAAGTGAAGCGCGGCGGCGGAGAGGAGAAAGAGCGCGGAAAGAAGGCCGTACAATCTTTTATTTGCTTTCATTTTTGGCCTCCTTTTCCGCGCGGAGGGTGAAGGTCAGCAGGGCGCGGCCGTTTTCGCGCTTGACGGATTCGCGGCGGACTTTTTGATCCCAGGAAAGGGAAAGCAGGCGGGCGAGCGTATTCACGTCTTCGGACTTTGTTGCGGTACCGCGGATTTGGATGTCGCGCTCGCCTTCGATGGCGGTGATGGTGATGCCGGCGGGAAGGGAATCGGCGAGCGTGACAAGCTTTTTCTGCCAGTCGCCGTTTTCGGCAAAGAAGAGGCGGCATTCTTCCATCTCGGCTTTGCGTTCGCGCGCCACAGCTTTCGCTTTTTGCATCGTGGCGCGGGTGTCGGAGAGCGCGGTTTGTTTTGCGAGCGCTTCGTTATACGATTGCGTTTGGAAAACGAATTCGACGAGTGCTCCGCCGAAAAGCAAAAAAGAAAGAATCGCGGCGGCCATCCACGGGCCTCCTTCTTGACTCCGGCGGCGAAAGAAATTTTGGCTGTCTCGCGGCGAGGCGAAGTCCAAGGGATTGTCCGCGGCGGTCAATCGGAGCGCGAGGGAGAGAAATAATTCCTTTTGCATTGTTTCACGTGAAACAATTTCAGTCGTCGCCAATTTTTCTTGCCAATGATTTTGCGCGTCGTCATCGCAATCGGTCATGGGACACCACAGGAAATTTTCTTTTCCGTCCAAAATTTCTTGGATGGTTTCGTCGTCGTCGATTTTGATCGTTTTGGCGGATACGGTGTCGCCGTCCGAAAGGAGCGCGCGCGCCGAATGATTTCCGCAGAGAAAAACGGCAGCGGGCGCAATGAAATTTCTCGGAGAAAAAACGGGGCGGATGTGCGTAATGCGTTTCCCGACTTTGCGGGCGGCGTCTTGCCAGGCGGCGAGTGTTTCTTTCGGAATCGCAGCAGCCAGCACGCGCCAGCCGTCCGGAGAATGTGAGAGCGAATGGGTGCGCATGACCGGCTTCGGCATCGAGAAGAGTGTGTCTTGCTCCCATTGGAGCGTCGAGGCGAGTTCGTCTTCGGGCATATCGGGGAATGTGGCGAACTTCACGCGGAAATCGGCGAAGGTTATCGCTAAGATGATTTCGTTTCCGGAAAATCCGGCGTTTTTGGCGGCTTGCAGTGCCGCGGCGGGATCGGTTTCCTTTAAAAAATCGTAGCGTAAAAATTTCCCGTCCGAAACGGCCGCGAAGAAAGTGAAATCGTGCGCGGGGATGCACACCGTCTGAAAGGAATCGGAAAAAAGTCTCATATCAAAATGTCTCCACAAGATTGGTCACCGAAAGCGCGCGGACGCCGGTATCGTCTTTTTCGACGGTGAGTTGCAAATAGCGCACGGAGCCGGTGTCTGTCTTTTCGCCGGCGAGATCGATGTAATTTCCGGCGGTTTCTTTGTGAAAGGTCACGACGCACACCGTGTCCTCGTCGATTTGGATGGTTTCTTCTCGTTTTTCATCGGGAAATTCGTTTTTTCGGAGATAGGAAAGCGCCCAGACGGCTCCGCTCTCGGCGGCGTATTCTGCCGAGAGGCCGTTTCGGTATTCCGTCGTGTCGCGGATGCCCTGCGCGGCGGCGTAGAGCATGGTTGCCGCGACGGAGAGCAGTGCGGAGAGAGCCAGCAAAAGCCAGAGCGCCATGAAGCCTTTTCTATTCAAAATAATCCCCCACCAGCAAAAAATCATAGACCGGAAGCACGGCGGTTTTCACCACGAAAATTTCGCCCGATTCTCGGCGAAGCACTTGGTAGGACATTTGCAAAAGACCGCCGGGACGTGTCGTAAAGAAATCGGTGCCTTCGTTTTGCTGCACGACGTATTCAGGACGGGACTCGAGGTCGCCGGTCAGCGGTTGCGAGCCGCCCAGATAGACATCGAAGCGGAGAACGCCGCCGGAGACGGACAGTCCGAAGTTTTGAATGCCGTACTCGTCGGATTTCCGTTTGAAGGAATAATTGTTGCCCGCCGTTGTTTCCGTGACGGCCGTGCGCGCCAGGGCGAAACGAGCCGCTTCCGCCGCGTATTGCGCAGAGAAGAGCGCGTCCTCCCGGCAGCGCATTTTTCGCTGCACTTGGGTGATGACGTCGCTGACGCGGGCGATCATCGGAAAGGCGGCCACGCAGACGAGGGAGAGAATGCCGAGCGCCAAAAGGGCTTCCGCCATGATGAATCCGGGCCGTTTCATTCGGACGCCTCCGCTTCCGTCTCCGGCTCGGCGGCCGGTCCCGTCAGCATCCGGAAGCGGTACTCGTATCCGTCCGTATCCGTGACGACGACTTGGGCGAAGGTCACGGGAATCCCGGAAACGGTTTCCGTGCCACTTTCTGTGGCGACTTGAAAGGAATGCCCGTTTCTGGTGACGGCAGTAGGAATGGGAAGCGTAATGTCGGAGCGCGCATTGTATTTCATGGTTTCCATCGTCTCTTCGGCGAGGAGCAGTGCGGTCGCTTCCTGCTCGGCCCGCGTGATGTAGCGAATGGCGTGCACGCATACAAAACCGACGGCGGTCGCCAAGAGGAGCACGAGGCAGACGGCCAGCTCGGCCCAGATGAGAAAAAATCCGTTTCTACCACACATCTTCCACTCGAATTCTGCCGGTGTATTTGGCAATGGTGATGCGGCGGGCGTGAGATCTGTCCGGGTGCATTACAGTAACAGTATTATATTTGCTTTCGCTTCTCGGAAATCCATTGGCGTCAAAGCTGAGCTCTACATAGGGGCGGATTAAAACGATTCCTTCCGGGAGCCAACCGGACGGCGTCGTGCGTGTCGTGCCAAGATAGGTACTGTAGCGGACGCGTCCATTGATCTCCGTGAATCGAAGCTCGCGCGTGGGATAGTTGATGTAAATGCGGCTACGCGTTCGTGCTTGGGCTTGCGTGACGCGGATCAGAGAGCAAATTTCTTCCGTCGCGGCCGTCAAGAGACGCTCCCGGTGCCAGTCGTAAATTTTCGGCACGAGAATGGCCGTAGCAAGACCGATGACGGCCATTGTGATGAGGAGCTCCGTCAGCAGGAGACCGCGGCGCCTTTTCAGAAACATTCGAGCCAGCGATCCCACAGCCATTCCCCTCCGAAATAAGAAATCGCACCGGCCGTGCACAGAAACGGCGCGAAGCAAAGCCCGTCCGAAAATTGTTTCACGTGAAACAAAATCAAAAGCAATCCGATGGCGGCGCCCAGTAAAAATGAGAGCCAAACAAAAACAGCGGAGGCCCCTGCCGGAAGCCACAAAGAAATCGCTCCCGCCAAAAAGACGTCTCCGCTGCCCATCGCGCCGCGAAACAGAAAAAATAAACATCCGAAGAAAAGAAAAACGAGGACCGCCGCCGAAAGAGAGGCGAGTGTCCCCGCAAAGAGCCAATGTAAAAAACCGAAAGCAGCCAAGAGAAGCGTCTTTCCGTCCGAAATGCAGCCGGTATCCCAGTCTTCTTTCGCGGGCAGCCAAAAAAGCAGGCAAAAGAGAAGCCCGAAAACCGACTCAATCATCATGTCTCGGAAGACGTCCCGTAGGACGAATACGTCACACCTTTGAATGTGCACGTCCATTCCCCGTCCGATCCGGTCGTGTAGGACAAATCATCCTGCGGCGGCTCCGGGACGGATTTCAGATAGCCGTTCGTCTTGTCGGCCAAAGTGGAAAGAGATGTCGGATAGCTTCCGTGCTTGGCGTAATACAACTCGGTCGCCGTGCCGATGGTCGCCAAATCCGCGCGAATCCGGGCGATTTTTGCCTCGTCGGTCGCTTGGATGAAATTCGGCACCGCGACAGCCGCCAAAATACCGATGATGGCGACGACAATCATGAGCTCGATCAGTGTGAATCCGCGCCGTACTTTTTGCCGAAATGATTTCTTCATGTCCGTCTCTCCTTTCCGAGGGGAATGGGTTCCGATATTTCTTTTATAATATTATCCTATCTTACGGGCAAAGACAAGGGGACGGTGCAAAAATTTTCAAATTTGCCCACCGGTTTCCGGAAGAGGCGCGAAAAGAAAAAATAACGCTTGCAAAATATCGGAAACGCTGGTATTATATACGAGTCACCTTATGGGAGACGAAGGGGCATAGCTCAATTGATAGAGTAGCGGTCTCCAAAACCGTTGGTTGGGGGTTTGAGTCCCTCTGCCCCTGCCATGTGGCTCCGTAGCTCAGTCTGGATAGAGCACTTGACTACGAATCAAGGTGTCAGGGGTTCGAATCCCTTCGGGGTCACCAAATAAAAATCCTGCGATGAAAATCTCGCGGGATTTTTTTATTGCATGGAAATTTTGGTAAAATCTGTTTCCGGAGGTTTCTGCCAATGAGAATATGATTTTGGAAATTTGTCCGGTCGCGCGTTTATGTGCGGCCGGAAATTTCTTTGGCTTCAGCTTCCAATTCGGCCAAGTCTTCCGCATCGGCGGCAGCAGTTTCTTCTTTTTTGCGTCGCGCGTCAAAAAATTCGTATCTTGCGTCTATTGCGTCTTTCATCTTTTGACGAGATACGGAACCGGCGGATTGCAAGACGGGAATGCCGTGCTCTTCGAGGAGATGATCCGTGACGTCTTGCCAATAGGAAAGGGTAAGATCTTTTCGCTTTTTGACCCGGAATTCCGCGCTTTCCAAGAAAATGGAAACGAGACGATTGAGTGAGTCGATTTCATCGGCGGAAAGATAATTTTTCGCGATGTAAATATCGACGCGGCGCACAATGCTCCCTTGCCAAGAGGTGAGCGCCATATTTGGCTTCTTCGGATCGGCGCGGTCCAGAATCAATTCGGCGGCCGTCTTTCCGGTGATTCCGTAAATCAATTTGTTTTGCGTTTCGGCATAGAAGCTACGCGCCGCCTCGGAGGCTTTGTCATAATCGGAGGAGAGGGCGAATAGGTCGCGAAGTTTTTGGTAGAAACGTTTCTCGCTGGCACGGATGTCGCGAATTTTTTCCAAAAGTTCATCGAAATAATCCGGACGACCATCGGGATTTTTCAAACGATCCACATTCAAAAGATATCCTTTTTGCAGATATTCTTTCAGCGTGGAATTGGCCCATTTGCGAAATTCAGTGCCTCGCGCAGAGTGGACGCGAAAGCCGACGGCCAAGATGATATCCAGACTGTATAGGGCGATGGGTTTATCGGAAGTTGTAATATTCACAAAATGAATATTGCTTTTTTTATCGACTTCTCCTTCATCGAGGATATGAAAGATGTGTTTGGAAATTGTCGGCTGTTTGCGTCCGAATAATTCGGCCATTTGCGCTTGTGTGCACCAGACCGTCCCGTCTTTGGCAAGCAAGCTGACATTGGCTTCACCGTCTTCGGTATGATAAATGATGAGGTCGTCCATTGCGTTTTCCTTTCTCAGAGCAATTCATTTCGCGGAGTCGGCGGTAGAAACGAATTCTGGAAACATTTTCATTTTATAATGTTTTTCGTGCTTTTGCAAAAATGCAGGTAAAAACAAAAAGCGTGATATAATATTATTTGGTGGGGTGGCGATTTTTTGTCATGCTTCCGGAGTGCGGAGAAATTTTTTGTTGCACGGAAATTTTTCTGAATGTAGAAATTTTTCAGGACGGTTTTGCAAAGGAGAGGACTTGTTGTATGGACGACGGCCACATAGGGACCGAACTTTTCATTATTTTTGTTTTGATTTTTTTGAACGGCGTTTTTTCCATGACGGAGATCGCTGTCGTCGGCGCGCGGAAGACGAAGCTGCGCGAGATGGCGAAGAGCGGAAATAAAAAAGCGGAGTATGCTTTGCAGATCGCGGAGAATCCGGAGAATTTATTTTCCACGATTCAGATTGGAATCACGGCGATCGGGATTTTGACGGGGATGTTTTCCGGCGCGACGCTGGCCGGGCCGCTGGCCTCCTTGCTTTCGGGCATTCCGGCTTTGGCGCCGTATGCGCAGGGTCTCGCGATGACGATTGTCATGATTTTGGTGAGCTACGCGACGCTCATTTTGGGAGAGCTCGCGCCGAAGTGGCTCGCCATCGCGAAATCCGAGGAAATGTCGTGCCTCATCGCCAAGCCGATGCTGACATTTTCGCGCATCAGTTATCCGCTGATTCTGTTCAGCAACTGGTCGACGAAGCAGGTCATTCGGCTGCTCGGCATCGATATGCAGGAAGAAAAACCCGTTTCCGAAGAGGAAATTCGCGTGCTGCTGCGCCAGGGAGCGAGCATGGGGACATTCGATCAGGCGGAGCCGGCGCTGGTGGATCGCGTGTTTCAGCTCGACGATCTCACGGCGGCCGATTGCATGACGGCGAGGACGCGTCTCGAATGGATTGATATCGAGGCGCCGGAGTCGGAAATTTGGAAAATTTTGGAAACGAGCGTGCACTATCGCCTTCCGGTCGGACATGAATCGCTGGATGAATTTTTGGGCATTGTCGATGTCGGCGACGTCCTGCGCGATGTCCATAAAAACGGGGAAACCGGTTCCGTCAAAGACGCCGTGCACCGTTGCATTCGGCAGGCGGTGTACATTCCCGAGACGCTCACTTTGGTCAAAATTTTGCAGATGTTTCGCGAAAAAAGTGCGCATGAGGCGATTGTCATCGATGAATACGGCAGCTTGTCCGGCTTTTTGTCGCTGCATGATATTTTGGAGGAAATTGTCGGGGACATGCCGGGCGATGCCGAGGAAAAACGCGAGGATACAGATCGCATTTTGAAGCGAAGCGATGATTCCTATCTGGTCGAAGGGCTCTGCGGCATCGATGATTTTCGCGATTATTTCAAAATCGAAACGGAATTTCCGGGCGAAGCGGAGGATTATTACAAGACGGTCGGCGGTTTCCTTGTTTATCTCTTGGGGTACATTCCGAAGGAAACGGAACAGATTGATTACGGGCGTTTCCATTTTGAGATTGTCGATTTGGATCGGCGGAGAATCGATAAGGTGCTGGTGACGGAAACGCCGCCGGAGCCGGAAGCGCCGAGCCAGGAGCAGTGAGCTTGGAGCTATGAGCATGGAGCAGAAAGCGGTGTCGCTTCGCGATATTTTTTATATTGCGCCTTCGGCGACCCATCATCCGGCGCTTCGCGCCACCTTCCTCCAAAGGAAGGCTTAACCGGTACGCGCTCCGCGCGATTTTTTATAAAAATCATCGCCGTAGGCGATACCGTTTTCCGCTCATAGCTCCCGGCTCCCGGCTCCAAGCTCCCAATTTTTATTGATTTTAATTTTAGAGAGGTTTTGACAATGTATTACAATTCAAATTTTTCGACGACGTATCATGCCGAAGACGGAAAAGTCTTGGGGCGCATTAAGGAAGGCATTAAAAGTTCGTTTCCCACGGCGGGCGGGCAGGATTTTCGTTTTTTCGTCGAGCCGCTGTCGCCGGTCCCGGCCGGATATGAGGGCGCGCTGTCCATTGGTTTCACGGGATTTATGAGCCGCATCGGCTACGACAGCAATGCGTTTCTTTCGGAAACGGACGCGGAAGAGGCGCTTCGCAAGGATTGGACGGGGTCGCTCGTGACATTCACGCCCGCGCTGCGGAATAATCGTTACTATGTCTTGGAGGATTTGTGGAAGGAAACGGCGCCGGTTACCGAGGAAGCAGACGCATTTTATTTTCCGGTGCCGATTTTTGATTTGCAAGCGAGCCCGATTTTCGCCGGCGATGTCAATGTTTTCATTCACTTTTTGGCGGAAGGGAAACCGCTTCCCGGTCTGTCCAGGAAATATTGGAATCAAAAGCAATACACGCCCATGGTCGCGGCGCGTTATTCGGATGCGGAGAGCGGTGAAGAGAAGATGATTCTCTGTATGCCAACGGAAAAAGACGGTTTCGATTCCGTCGAAATCACGGAAGGCGGCGCGTATTTTGCGACGTCGGGCGCGCTTTCGTGCGTCGATTTACCCAAAGGCGGAGATTTGGCGAATCGGATTCTCTTTTGCCAAGAAATTCCGCTCTTTTTCGCGACGAAAGACGTCCTGGCCGCTCTGCGCGAAAAGGCGCACCCCATTTCGGAAGGCGGGTTCGCGGCGGCAGCGGAGGAATCGGCTCGCGCAGAAGAGAAACCGGCTCACGCGGAAGAGGAACCGGTGGCAGAATCGCTTCCGGTCGCGCCGAAAGAGCTTACAGAGGCAGAATTTTTGCACCGTTTCTTTTCGCTCGCGAAGGCGAAGGCGCTTTTGTACGACGAAAAAGATTTGCTGCATTTCCACATGGCGGCCAAGACGGCGCGGCTCATCATTTTGGCCGGGATGAGCGGCACGGGGAAATCCG
>CAVHDO010000028.1:0-14333 GCA_963634795.1 Oscillospiraceae bacterium | reverse complement strand
TCGATAAATTTCGGAAGGAAGCGGTGGTGTCGAAATGGGTGAAATTGATTGACGGATTGGTGGGGGAGAAGAAATCGTGATATAGTATGTTAGTCTGAATTGGGAGTATGTTTTTTATTTGAATTTTGAGAAAAAGAAAGTGAAGTATGAATAGTCGGATTCGGGATGGGATTTTTTTCTCGATGGTATTTGTATTGATTTTCAATCGCATACCAAATTCGGTGCAATTGGGATTTTTAGGCGGTCCGGTGGGTGGCAAACTTGAGGTGTACCCGCTTCTAGCGGCTTTTTTGTATAGTTTTTATTGTCAATACCGGTATGGGGGCGTTTTTTCGGATTGCAAAAAGTTCGTGTGGTACATTGTTGCCTTCGTCGGGGTTATGCTTCTTTCCACGGTGGTGGGTCTGATTTCTTATCCTTATTATGATTTGGTATTGAATGGACCGTTGGATCAGATTGAGAAATTACCGCGAGTACTGGATTTTTTGTCGGTGCATGGGATTCATGTGGATGCGAAAGTTTTGATGCAGTTGTGGCTTGCGGCGCGGCAGATCAAAGGGGTCTTTTTGGATGCTTTTTGGTGCTTCGGCGGGGCGTATTTAGTGTATTGCTGGTATAGGAATGAATGGGAACGGGCGGTACGGATTACTTTAAAAGCGGTATTGGGGAGTATTGCCCTTCTTTTCGCGTATGCGGCGGTAGAGGTTGCATATTTGGCGGGGAGCCCTATAGCTAAGGAGATTTTGTCTTTTATCAATCCGTATATTTATTCGATTGTAACGAATCATGGGTGGTGGCCGCCGTTACTTTGGAAGGGGCAAGTGCGGTTGGTATTTCCGGAGCCATCTCATGTGGGGAATTTTATTGCTTATGCTGTGCCTTTTTTGTGGTATATGTATTTTGGCACAAAGAAGAGGGAAATAGCTAATTTGGCATTTATTATGATGATAGGGATGTCGTTTTTGATTTTTATGACAAAAGCAAGGACGGCATATGCAATGTTGTTTGGTATGTTGGTTCTTCTGCCTTGTTTGCTTCTTTGTGGGCAATGGCATGGATTGTTGAAAAAGTTTTTGGTAATGGTATTGGCCGTCATGATTGGATTTGGAAGTTATCTTTCTTTTGGCGCTGTTGTGCAAATGAGTAGGGGAAAGAATGTTGTGACTGTACAGGATATGGCTACACGCTCAGTGAAAGATAATTTTCTCAGTTTGGCATCAGGAACAAAGCGTAGTAATGGGGCGCGATACGCTTTAATCATGAGTCATATAAGGGTAGGTTTGCAACATCCTTTGTTTGGCGTGGGGTGTGGATTGTCAAGCGCTTATGTGGCAGAAAATTTTACGGCAAAAGAAAAGAAAATTAGAGAAGTTTCTAGTTGGATACGATACCAAGAAAAACGCGGACCGTTTGCGAGAGGTTATGCGGTTCCGGATGCGATGAATGAATTTGTGTCGCGGTTTTCCAGTTCTGGTCTTTTGGGGCTTGGGGTCTTTTTGTTTCCTTTCGGTTTATTGGCGTTGAAATTGTTGAAAAGGTGGCGTGTCTATAAGGATTTGGAGGCTATGTTTGTCTTATTGGCTTTGATATCATCCTTAGTAGCTGGGTGTAATGGAAGCTTAAACTTGATATATGCAGTTTGGATTTTGCTGGGATTAGGCTACGCTATGGTATATGGAAAAAAAGAAGCAATTCAGAATGAATGAACGAAAACGAGGGATTCTGCTAAGCTATCTGAATATTTTCCTGCATGCGATCATTGGTTTTTTGTATGTGCCGATTTTGCTACATTTCATCGGGAAAAGTGAGTATGGCCTGTATCAGCTGATGGGGTCTTTAATCGCGTATTTCGGCGTGATGGATTTCGGTCTTGCGATAGCGGTGGTGCGATTCTATGCAAGGGCGCTGGCGCAGAAGGATGCGGCCGGAGCGGAAAATATTTTGGCGATGGCGCTTCGCGGATATGGGATCATCGCGCTGTTTGTGTTGGCGCTGGGGGTTGTGGGTTACGAGTGCCTTCCGGCGATTTTTGCGCATTCGATGACGGCGGTGGAGCTCTCAGAGGCACAGGCAATATTTCTCTTGCTTCTTGTTAATTTGGTTGTGACGCTCCTTGCGTCGGCGTTTTGCTCGGTCATCAATGCTCATGAACGTTTCTTTTTTTTGAAAGGGACGGAGATGGTGCAGCTGATTTTGCAGCCGGTGTTGGTGGTCTTGTTACTCATGGCGGCACCTTCCGCTTTTTCAGTGGCGCTGGTGCAGACGATATTGAATGTGGTATTGGCTTTTTGTCGGGTCGTATACTGTTTTTGCCGTTTGCATGTTACGGTGCGGTTTCATGGGATGGATCGGGCGTTGTATGTTGCATTTCGCCGTTTGGTGGTGAGTTCATTTATGATTGCCATTATTGATCAGATTTTTTGGAAAATGAATCAGGTGATTTTGGGTGTCGTCAGCGGGATGGATGCAGTAGCGGTGTATTCTATTGCGTCTTTGGTGTATATGAATTATATGGCGTTGGCGACGGCGATTTCCGGGGTGTATTTACCGCACGTGACGATGCTTGTCACTCGACACACAGCAATTTCAGAAATTTCTGCTCTTTTTATTCGGATTGGGCGTGCGCAGTATTTCTTGCTCTTACTGGTACTGTCAGGGTTTATTCTTTTTGGCCGGGAGTTTATTGCGCTGTGGGCGGGAGGTGGTTTTGAAGAGGCGTATATTATTACGATTTTGATTTTATTGCCTTTTACGATTGATTTGGTGCAAAATATCGGTCTTTCGATTTTGCAGGCAATGAATCGGTATGATTTTCGTGCTAAGATGTATGTCGGTATCGGGATTTTGAATTTGGCGCTGGCGATTCCGCTTGGAGTGGAGTACGGCGGAATTGGTTGCGCGGCGGCAACGGGCTTTTCTATGTTACTGGGAAACGGCTTGATTATGAATTGGTTTTATGCGAAGGAGATTCATCTTTCTATCGGAAAATTTTGGAGAGAAATTGCGAAAATTTCCTTGCTTGCGTTGCCGTGCTTTGCGGTCGGGATTCTTTTGAACGGGATGTTTCCTTCGGCGGGACTTTGGGAATTCTCGGGGAAGGTGGTCTTGTATACGATCGTGTATGGTGTGGTGATGTTTGCTTTCGGAATGAATTCTGAGGAGCGGCAGCGGATATTGCGGAAATGAGAGCTTTGCCGGTTATTTGTGCGGGTGTTTATTGGATGTGATATTTTGAGCATCTGGGATGGGAGAAAGGGTAAATTGAAAACGGGACATGATTTTATTTTCAGCGCGATTTGCGCTTTTTTTGTTGATTTTTGGTTGACAGATATAGAAATTTCATATATCATCTATTTAATTTACCCTCTTTTCGAGAAAATTTTGGCGAATTTTTGAGAATGGGTTTGTGAAATTTTTGTGAGGTGATTGTATGAAAAGGATGAACGCATTTATTGCTATCGGACTGATGCTCTTCGCCATGTTTTTCGGCGCGGGGAATCTGATTTTTCCGCCGTCTTTGGGACAAGCTGCCGGGACGAATATTGTACCGGCGATTATTGGTTTCCTTGTCACGGGCTGCGGGCTTCCGCTCCTTGCCGTCGTCACCGTTTGCTATTCGGGGAAGGATTTTCAGGATATCGCGTCGCGGGTGTCGCCTTGGTACGGGATTTTTCTGGTGTCGGCGGTGTCGCTGACGATCGGACCTTTTTTTGCGATTCCGCGTACTTGTTCGACGGCTTTTGAGATGGCTTTGGCGCCGGTCTTGGGAAACGATGTGGGATTTCTGCCGCTGTTTCTTTTCTCGATTGCGTTTTTTGTCGTGAGTCTGTGGCTGGCGATCACGCCGTCGAAACTGGTGAATTCGATCGGGCATGTCTTGACGCCGGCGATTTTGGTCCTGCTGGCGGCGCTTTTTGTGGCGTATACGGTGGCGCCTTTCGGGGCGTGGCAGGAGCCGGTGGAGGCGCATCAGGTGGGCGCGGCGGAGTCTTTCGTGATTGGGATCCTGGAAGGGTACAATACGATGGACGGGCTGGCGGGTCTCCTTTTCGGGATTCTTGTCGTGAATGCGGTGCGTGATTTGGGTATCAGTGCGCAGAAGACGATCGCGAAGGCGACGCTCATTTCCGGTGTCGTGGCTTGCGGCTGTATGTCGGTCATTTATGTGTTTTTGAGTTTCATCGGGGCGTCGTCGGTGGAGGCGCTGGGTCATCTTCCGAATGGGGCGCTGATTTTGGTCGGCACGATGGATTATTATTTTGGGAGTATCGGGTCGCTGCTTTTGGGGATTCTGGTGCTCTTGGCGTGCCTGACAACGGCTATCGGGTTGATTGCTTCGATTGCGGCGCTTTTTGCAAAGATGTTTCCGAAATTTTCTTTCAAAGCGTATGCGATTGGGTTCACGCTGTTCTCGACGGGTGTGGCGAATTTCGGGCTGACGACGATCATTTCGGCGGCGATTCCGGTCTTGGTTTTCGTGTATCCGCTGACGATTGCTTTGATTTTGTTGACTTTTATGAATGATCTTTTCGACGGGGATCCGATTGTGCATCGGGTGGCGACGGCTTTCACGTTCGTCCCGGCGGTGTCGGACGGGATGCATGTCTTGGGGGTTTCTCCGACGTGGTGGCACGGTGTGATGAGCGCGATGCCGCTCGCGGAATACGGTCTCACGTGGATGCCTTTCTTCGCGGTGGGTCTGGCAATCGGCTGGGGGATTCATTTGATGCGGAGAGCTTGATTTTTTCTAGGCTGTTTTTGTCAGGCCTTGGGAAAGTGCATAGTGCACAGTACACAGTGCACAGTTGATGTCCTTGGCTTTTTTGTCAGGCACGAGACGGTTGTTAGCTGTTAGCTCTTAGTTGTCAGACGGAGGGATTTCTTTCGTTTGACAGGGGCGGCTTGGCATGATACAATTCTTTTCACGGCGCGGGAAATTTTCGCGCGCTGATGTGGCGGGTATGGTGAAGCGGTTAACACGGCGGATTGTGGCTCCGTTACGCGTGGGTTCGAATCCCACTACTCGCCCCATTTTTATTTTTCAAACGCTGATCGAATCACAAAATGCAAGATGATGCATCGGCGTTTCTTAGGGGTATCGCCAAGCGGTAAGGCAACGGACTTTGACTCCGTTATTCGGTGGTTCGACTCCACCTACCCCTGCCAGAAAAGGGAGACTCGGGTTTGGACTCGGGTCTTTTTTGTTTGGTTTGAGAGATAAAAATGAGAAACCGGAACAGAAAGAGCCGTGAAAAATAATCTTACATTTTTTGCGACTCTATTTTTAAATTCAGTATTGACAAAACATACAGTTTCATGTATTAATAAAGTAATCGTGGCATGACAAAAACATATGCGACAAGGAGCGTTTGGTATTTTTGTGGAGAGAAAAATTACGGGCGGTGAGGGAATGAAGCGGAAACGGAGCGATTTCACGGGGAAAGACGGAAAGAATGAAAAAAGCGCGGATTTTTTGCAGCGCGCTATTTCTGTAAAGAAAATGGAAACGGAACGGAAGAGGGGAAAAAGGCAACGGAAAGAAGACGCCATGTGGGAGGAAAGTCTTTGGCCGGAAGCGGCGGAGGCGACGAAGGCGTCTTTGCGGAAGGAGCTTTTGCAATCCGCTCTTTTTTTGTTGCTTTCGGGCAAGCCTCATTCCGAGGAGGGATGGACGAAGGCGGAGAAGACGTATTTTGCGCGCGCTGCGGATGCGATACGGATTTTGGGAAAGGAGTCGGCGTCGGTATTTCTTTCGGAGGGAAATGAGAAGGAAACGGATGCGATTTTGGCGGGACTTTTGACGCTAAGAGACGGCCGGGAGAGGAAAAAACGAGGGAGAGCGCAGCTGGAGGAGGCGGAGCGAAATTTGCCGGAGGCGGTGCGAGGGAAGTCATTGCTTTTCTTTTGGCAGTTGTATCAGGCGTGGAATCCTTCGGAGCAGTGTCCCTTGCGACCGGATCCGGAGCGGACGGCGGCGGATTTGGTCGCTTGGGCGGAGGAGGTCTTTGCCGAGCGCGGAGCTGATTTGCATACGGAAGAGGTTATTCTGCGTTTTGGGAAATGGCTTCGCGGCGCGGATTTGATAGCGTGCTGTCGGCGCTTTTTCAATTTGAATTTGCTGGGGACGCCGCGTTTTTATGAAGTGCTCCGGCTTCGTAGCGAAGGAGTGACTTTGCAGGAAATCGGGCAAAAATACGGTGTCACAAGGGAACGGATTCGTCAGATGGAGCGGCGTGGCGTCAACGTCTTGGCGAGAAGAGTCCGTTTGTCTCGTTATCCTTTGCTTGGTTTGATTTCGGCATATCGGCAGGGAGATCGGGTGCTACGGAAAGAGGAAATCGAGGCGGAGATCGGGCGAGAGTACGGGAATCTTCTGTGGTATCTGGCTACGATGGGAAATGGGGAAAAGGGCGGATTTTTATTGGATTCGCCTGTGTCGCATTACGGAGAAGCCGACGGCGCGGTGATTGTAGGTAATGCGGATCGCACGGATCAGGCGGCGGAAAAGCGCGCGCGTATTCGTGAGCGGCTCTTGGCGCTTCCGGAGATTTTGCGTATCGATGATTTGTATGCGGATATGAAGAAATTGGCCAAGGAAATTCCCTGCGAGGAAGAAGTTTGCTTTTTGGCCGCCGAAAATTGTTACGGCTTTCGCGGGCGCTACGCTTGTCGCGGACGTTTTACGAAATCCAAAATGTGCGAAGAGGTGTTGCGGCGAAAATTTCCGGACGGTTTCAAGGTCAGTGACAAAAAAGCGATTGCCGCTTTTCATAATGAATGGGAAAATTGCTTTGGCGAGCCGTTGGATATGACGGATCGAGCGCTCATTGCCAAGATTTCCGATATGGGCGTCCTTTGCGATCGGGGAAAGTATATTCATCGGGACTATATTCATTTTGAAGCCAAGCAATTGGAGCCGGTGTACGATTACATCCGAAAGAGTCCGAAAAGAGCGATTCCTTATGCGGAGATTTTTACAGCGCTCGCGCCTGTCTTCGAAGGGACGGCGATTCGAAATCGTTTTTTGCTTCGGGGCGTTATGAAGCTGTACCATGCGCCGTATGCATCCGATCGGGATTATCTTTTCAAGGATAGGACGGGAAATATCGTCTATGAGCTCACGCGGTTTGTCACCAAACGGGGATGTGCAGAGAAAGCGGATATTTTGGCTGCGTTTCCCGGTTGGAAGGAGTATAATATCGCATTTGTGACGGCGCGGTGTCCGGAGGTGATTTCTTTGGGAGCCGGTCGCTATTTGCATGCCGGTCGACTTTCGACGGTAGCCTCTGAGACGGAAGCCATGCGGGAATTTTTACAGGAAACGGTCCGCGGCGGGGCGGTGACGAGCAAGACGCTTTTGACGGAAATTTCCACACATTTTTCGGATTTTGTTCAAAGGAATCAAATCAAGACGCCCGAAATGCTTTTCGGCATTTTGCGGTATTTATTTTCGGATTCTTTGGATTTTTTGCGTCCTTATGTGAGCGCTAAAGCAAATTAGAGGAATGTGACCCGGTTTTTCTATTCCTTTTATCTATACCCGCTCGCAGAATTTATCTATAAGCTATGTGCTTTCTAAATTCGGGAAAATCAAGTACAATAAAGAAATAATAACTACGGAAACGGGGAAATGACGACCGTTTCCAAAAGATTCGGGGGAGATAGCATGGATAGCAGCATGGCATTTTATATTGCCGTCGGCGTCTTTTTGATGACGTACATCGGCATTATGACGGAGAAAATTCCGCGCACGATCTGTTCTTTGGTCGGCGGCGGGCTTATGATTCTTTTCGGCTTCGTCACACAGGAAATGGCGCTGAAAGAATTTATTGATTTCAATACGCTGGGTCTTTTGACGGGCATGATGATTTTGATTGCCGTCGTCAAGCGTTCCGGTTTCTTTGAAGCGATGGCGCTCTGGGCGATGAAAGCGAGCCACGGGGAAGCGCGTGTGCTCTTGGTACTCCTCTCGTGCATCACGGGGCTGTCCGCGTCGCTCATCGATTCCGTCACGGCGGCGCTCCTCATTGCGCCGATGACGATTTCCCTTTGCCGCATGATGAAAATCACGCCGGTTCCGATTTTGATCGGGGAAATTTTGATGGCGAATATTGGCGGCACGGCGCTCATGATCGGCAATCCGCCGAACGTCATGATCGGCTCGGCGACGCATTTGGATTTCAATGATTTCATGATCAATCTGGCGCCGGCCGTTTTGGTTACGACGGTCTTCACGATGATTGCGGTTCTGCTCCTTTTCCATAAATCGCTTCCGAGCGGAAAAATGTCGAAGGAAGAGCTGGACGCGATCGATATTTCCTCTGAAATCAAGGATATGCGTCTCTTGAAACAGTCGCTGTCCATTTTGGGCATCACGATTGTCGGCTTCGTCTTCCACAGCGCGATGGGGTTGGAATCGGCGACGATTGCGATGGCGGGCGGTCTCTTGGCGATGATGGTCTGCCGCATTGAACCGGCGGAAGCGTTGCGCGAAGTCGATCTCGATACGCTGCTCTTCTTCATGGGTCTCTTCATTTTGGTCGGCGGTCTGGAAACGACGGGCGTGATTTCCGCGCTGGCGTCCTGGGGCATTCACTTGGTCGGCGGCGATCCGGAAACAATGACTTATCTCGTCCTCGTCCTTTCGGGCATCGCGTCGGCATTTATCGACAATATCCCATTCACGGCGACGATGATTCCGCTCATTTCGGAAATGCAAAATCTGCTCGGCTTGCAGCACGCCGATTATATGTGGTGGTCGCTCGCCTTGGGCGCGTGCTTCGGAGGAAACGGCACCATCATCGGCGCGTCCCCGAATGTCATCATGGTGGCGATTGCGGCGAAGGAAGGCTACAATATTCCTTTCGGAAAATTCATGCTCTGGTGCTTCCCCATCATGATGATGACCATCGCGATTTCGGGCGCGTATCTGTATGTAAGATATTTTATGGGAATGTGACGGGAGAGAGATGAGAGGCAAAGCATTTGGTGATTTCGGCTTTGTGCGGCGTTCGCGGTGAAAGCTACGGTAAGGTAGAGAGGAGGGGCTCGGCTTGGGCTCTTCTTTTCTTTTGCGGCAGGCGCCAAAATAGGGAAGAGGGAAGAGAGAAGAGGGAAGAGAGGCCGAGCTGATGGGTGTTTTATTTTTGCAGCAGGCAGGATGGAGACGTCAGATGGTCAGACGTCAGACGTCAGACGCGTCATGGGAGTTGCTTGGCTTTTGCGGCAGGCAGGATGAGTTTCAAACGCCGAAGGCGTCTATAAAAAATCGTCGCGAAGCGACACCGCTTTTGTCTGACGTCTGATCGGCTGAAATCTGACGTCTTTACCGCAAATGTGGCACAGAGTCAAACATTGTCTGACGTCTGACGTCTCTATCCTGCCTGACAAAACAGCTGAGCACGCCAACCCTGTGCACTGTGCACTGTGTACTGTGTACTTCTTTATACCTCCTTATAGAAAATATTGATAAGCCTTATTTTCGCGCAACTACGATGAAATATACTTTTACGTACAAAAAAGTCGGAATATGCGTTTGACTTCTTCTTGAAAGTGGTATACTATTATCTCGTGAAATAAAATAAAGTATACACTTTCTGTTTTTGAGGAAGCGCGGACGGAATGCGTTTCCTCTGCTGTCATCCAAGGAGGACATGATGGACGAGAGAGAAAATGCGTATGTACTGTGGTTTGACGAATTGCATCGCGCCGATGTGAATCTGGTCGGCGGGAAATCTTCGTCGCTGGGCGAGCTCACGACGTCGACGGGCGTGCCGGTTCCCTACGGCTATGCGACGACGGCGCATGCGTATCGCTATTTCATGGAAACGACGGGGACGAACCGCCGCATTCATGAATTGCTCGGCGGGATGAAGGATGTCGAAGATTCGGCGGAGCTGCGCGATGTGTGCGCGGAAATCAGAAAGACGATCATGGAAGCGGAGATGCCGGTCGATTTGGCGGACGCAATCGGAAAAGCGTACGAAGAACTCGCGAAGAAAACCGGTCATGGCGATCCTTTTGTGGCGGTGCGTTCGTCCGCGACGGCCGAAGATTTGCCGGACGCGTCTTTCGCCGGTCAGCAGGATACGTATCTCAATGTCAAAGGGCGCGACGAAGTCATTCGCAAAGTGAAGGAATGCTACGCGTCCACTTTCACGGATCGTGCGACGTATTACCGAGAGAAGAAAGGCTACGCGCATGAGAATGTGGCGCTTTCCGCCGCGGTGCAGATGATGGCGTTTTCCAAAGTCGCCGGCGTCATGTTCACCGTCGATCTCGCGACGGGCGCCGATGACAAGATCATGATCGAGGGCTCCTGGGGCCTCGGCGAATACATCGTGCAGGGGACCGTCACGCCGGATAATTTCGTCGTCGATAAGGAAACGCTCGCGATTGAGTCCCGCCAGATCAATGAGAAACCGATTCAGCTTCTCCGCGATGAAAACGGCGGTGTCGTCGAAAAGGTCGTCCCGCCGGAATTGGCGAATCAGCAAGTCATGACGGATGAGCAGATTGCCGAGCTCGCCGGCTACGCCAAAGCGATTGAGAAACATTACGGTTGCTACATGGATATGGAATGGGCGCTCGATGAAGACGGGAAACTTTGGATTCTCCAGGCGCGTCCCGAAACCGTTTGGTCCCGTAAGAATAAAGAGAAGAAGGGAGAAAAGAAAGTGAACGTCACCACCGATCATAAAGTTCTCGTCAAAGGTCTTCCGGCCAGCCCCGGACTCGTCGCGGGCAAAGTCCACGTCATCACCGATCCGGCGGACATCGATCAATTCAAAGACGGCGAAATTCTCGTCACGCTGATGACCGCTCCGGACTGGGTCCCCGCGATGAAAAAAGCCATCGCCATCGTCACGGATGCCGGCGGCATGACCTGCCACGCGTCCATCGTTTCCAGAGAGCTCGGCATTCCCTGCGTCGTTGGTACCAAGAGCCGCAGCGTCGAAGCGACGACGACCCTTGTGACCGGCCAGGAAGTCACCGTCGATGCGCAAAACGGGATTGTCTATGACGGCATCGTCGAAGATTTGCTCGAAAAGAAAGAAGAAACGGGCGCAACCGGCGCGCAGACCGTCGCGGCCGAATATTTCCCGCCGACGGGCACGAATGTGTACATGAATCTGGGCGATCCGGATTTGGCGGAAAAATACAGCAAGCTTCCGTGCGACGGCATCGGCCTCATGCGCGAAGAATTCATCTGGACGACCTTCATCCACGAACATCCGCTCTATCTCATCGAGACCGGGCATCCGGAAAAAGTCATCGACATGCTCTCCGAAGGCATCAGCAAAGTCTGCCGTGCGATGGCACCGCGGCCCGTCGTCCTCCGTTTCTCCGATTTCAAATCCGGCGAATATCGCGATCTCAAGGGCGGAAACAAATACGAACCGGAAGAACCGGCCGATCTTCTCGGCTGGCGCGGCGCGTCCCGTTACTATGATCCGAAATACACCGAAGCTTTCCGCCTCGAGCTCAAAGCTGTGAAGAAAGTCCGTGAAGAATTCGGCCTGAAAAATCTGCACTGCATGATTCCGTTCTGCCGCACCGTCGACGAAGCGCGCAAAGTCACGGAAATCATGAAAGAAGAAGGCCTCGTCCGCGGCCCGGACTTCAAGCTCTACCTCATGGCCGAAATCCCGTCGAATATCATTTTGGCCGATCAGTTCAATCAATACGTCGACGGCTACTCCATCGGTTCGAACGATCTCACCATGCTCATCCTCGGCTGCGATCGCAACAACGACACCGTTTCCTCGCTCTTTGATGAAAGAAACATCGCCATTCGTCGCGCGATTCGTCATCTCATCAAAGTCGCGCACAAAGACGGCAAGACCGTTTCCATTTGCGGCCAGGCGCCCTCCGTCTATCCGGACTTCACGGAATTCCTCGTGAAGAGCGGCATTGACTGCGTGTCTGTCAATCCGGACATGGTCAAGGCCACGAAGAAGAATGTCGCGCACATCGAGCAGCGCCTCATTCTGGATGCCGCCACCGGTCGCGGTCGCGCGGAAGTCGACGAATACGATTGGTAATGCGGCGTCGACGGATGAAATGAAATAAAATTCTCAAGGGTCGGGGCTGCGAATGGGTGGCCCCGATTTTTGAAACGAAATGAAAGGAACGCGTATGCAGCTCACAGACAGACAACAGGAAATCGTCCGACTCGTGCGGGACGAAGGGCCGATCACCGGCGATCGGATTGCGCAAAGACTGCACGTCACGAGGAGTGCGCTGCGGGGCGACATGGCTGTCCTCGTTTCCTTGGATGTCATCGCGGCCAAGCGGCGCCTCGGCTATTATTACACGGAAGGCGCCGTGGATCCCGCTGCGTCCGCCATCCGGAAATGCACGGCCGGGCAGAATATGTCCCGCCCGGTCTTGGCGCCGTCGTCGGCCAGCGCTTACGATGCGGCCGTCCTCCTTTTCACGGAAGACATCGGGACCATTTTCGTCGGTGAGGACGACGATCTTTTGGGCGTCGTGTCGCGGAAAGATTTGCTCAAAGCGGCCATGGGACGCGAAGGCCTGCAAAAAATGCCCATTTCCATGGTCATGACGCCGAAATCCAAAATGATTTACGCCGAGCCGGACGAAGACATTCTCTCCGTCGCCGCCAAGTTGATTGATTATGAAATCGACTGCCTGCCCGTCGTTTCCATTGCGGGCGAAGGGACCGAGAAACGATTCCGCCTCGTCGGCCGCATTTCCAAGACGAATATCACGCGTCTCCTTCTGACGCTCGGGAAAGGAGTGCGTGTCTGACATGGCGAAAATGACTTTGTACATCATGTCCGATTCGCTCGGGGAAACGGGCGAAAAATTGGCGCGCGCCGCCATCAGTCAGTTCGAAACCGTCGAAATCGAAGTCGTCCGCGCGCCCTTCATCCGCACGGTCGAGCAAATCGACGAGACGGTCAAAGAAGCGGCGGAAGCGGGCGGGATCATTTGTCACACACTGGTGTCCGCGGAGCTGCGCAAAAGTCTCGACGAGTGCGCCGATCGCTACGGCGTGCGCTACGTCGATCTGATGGGACCGATGCTGGACGCCGTGTCGGCGGCGACAGGCGAGAAACCTTCCATGAAACCCGGCGCCATTCACAAACTCGACGAAGAATATTTCCGCAAAGTGGAAGCCATCGAATTCGCCGTGAATTACGACGACGGCAAAAATCCCGCCGGTTTCCTTAAAGCGGACATCGTCCTAATCGGAGTCTCCCGAACGTCCAAAACGCCGATGTCCATGTATCTTGCGAACAAGCGCTACAAAGTAGCCAACCTCCCCCTCGTGCCGGAAGTGCAACTGCCGGAAGAAATCTTCAAAGTCCCCTCGCATCGCATCATCGGCCTCGTCATCGATCCCTACAAGCTGAACAGCATCCGCAGCGAACGCATGCGCGCCCTCGGCTTTTCCGGCGACGTGAATTACACGAACCTCGCCCGCATCGAAGAAGAACTCGCCTACGCGAAGTCCGTCATGCGAAAGCTCCACTGCCCCATCCTGGACGTATCGAATCGCGCCATTGAGGAAACGGCTGCCAAGATTATGGAAATCATAGAGAAAAATCGTCGGCTGTATGGGGAGAAGTATTGAGCAGTTAGCAATTAGCAGTGAGCAATTAGCAGTTGGCCAGGCTTTTTTGCGCTTGGCTTTTGCGGCAGGCGGGATGGAGACGTCAGATGGTCAGACGTCAGACGTCAGATTTTAGCGGTGTCGCTCCGCGACGATTTTTATAAAAAATGCGGCCGTAGGCCGCCACATGTTAGCCCTCTTCAGGAAGAGGGTGGCGCGAAGCGCCGGGTGATGGTCAATGTATGTGAGAAAAAAGTTTTTCGGTAGGATTTTCTTTGCTGTATTTTCACATAGAGTTGTCCATCATCTGCCCCTACGGGGCACCTTCTTCCTGAAGAAGGCTTGACTGGATGCGCTTCGTGCGATTTTTATAAAAATCATCGCCGCAGGCGATACCTCTTTTGTCTGACGTCTGATTGTCTGCTGTCTGACGTCTTGATCTCTTTGTATGCTCCAAGCTCCCGACTCCAAGCTCCAAGCTGCTTCCGCTGTAAGGGGGCCCGCCTGTGCAAAATTCGCCGAGGACCGCGCTGATAAAAGTTAGCAGTGAGTAGTGAGAAATTAGCAGTGCAGGTACGCGCTTCGCGCAATTTTTTATACAGATAGAATCACAAATGCCTCAAATCCCAAGTAAGAAAAAGCTCGGCTAACTGCTCATTGCTAATTGCTAATTGCTAACTGTCTTGCCCTGGCGGCGGTTTCTTTCCTTTGCTTCGTTTCCTTTCTTTCCCGGGAAAGAAAGGAAATGAAG
>CAVHDO010000027.1:0-14384 GCA_963634795.1 Oscillospiraceae bacterium | reverse complement strand
GTCACCGATACGCAGGGCTTTTACATCATGACGCATTCTTACCACGCAAGGCCGCAAGACGCGTCGGCGCCCCTCGGCGCTTTATGTTTTCGGAGATGAACGACGCGACGCCGGCGAATTTTGCACAGGCGGGCCTCTTTGCGCCGGACTTTTCGATTCAGTAACAAATCAAGTCCGAAATGGCAGACTTTCAACAAACGGAAAGTTTCTTTGAAAATTACATTTTTCTATAGCTTTTTTTATTGCGCCGATTTTGGTTTTGCCGCCGAAAAAATTTCTCAAAAATATTGACAAATATAGCATTCTATTTATACTGAATAATAATTCTGCGGAAGAGTCGGAAGAAATTTTTTGATTGGCAGATTTTGATTGGCAGATTTGGATTGGCATATAAAGGAGCGGCAGGATGGATAAAAAATGGTTGGGACTGATTTTTGTCGGGCTGTTGGCGATTGGCGGCGGGTGGTATTACCATTCGTCCGCGCAGACGAAGACGCAGGACGCGTACACGCTCGGCGCGGTGACGAAGGGAAATATTTCTGTCACCATCGATGCGACGGGGACGATTGAGCCGGTGGAGAGCGTCGATTTGTCGGCGACCGTTTCCGGGACATTGCAAGAAGTCTTGGTGAAACAGAATGAACAGGTGACGAAGGGGCAGACGATTGCCGTCATTGAATCGAAAGCGGCGACGTCGACTTTGAAGCAGGCGGAAAATACGCTCGCGAATAAGGAATCGTATTACAATCGGCTGAACAAGCTTTACGAGGACGGCGCGATTTCGTATCAGGACATGGACAATGCGCGCCTCGAATATCTGAACAGTCTCGCGGCGTACGACAAGGCGCAGGCGGATGTGAACGACACGATCATTTACGCGCCGATGGACGGCACGGTGATTGGCGAGCCGATGAAGGCGGGCTCCACCGTTTCGCAAGGGTTGTCCAGCCAGATGATCATCGCGACGGTCGCCGATTTGTCGGAAATGGAAATTCAGCTTCTTGTCGATGAGACGGATATCGGCGAAATTTCTTTGGGGCAGGGCGTGGAATTTACGGTCGACGCGTATCCGGACCGCACGTTCCACGGCGTCGTGGATAATATTTCCAAAAAGGAAACGTCGTCTTCCTCCTCCTCTTCGTCTTCCGTCGTGTATTACACGGTGTACGTGACGATCAATCGCGACGAGCTCGAAGGGCTGTATCCGTCCATGACGGCGCGCGCGGAAATCAAGGGGCGTGAATCGAAGGACGCGCTCATCGTGCCGGTGACGGCGATTCGGAGCGACGCGACGGGCTCGTATGTGTATAAAAAATCGGGCAATGGCGTCGAAAAAGTGTATGTGACGACGGGCATCACGACCAATTCCAATGTGGAAATCACAAAGGGGCTCTCGGAGGGAGACGAAATCGTCGTGTCCGGGACGGTCTCGCAGGAAACGACGACGAAATCGGCGAAGAACAGCCATCCGGGCCCGGGGTTCTGATCATGGCGGAGGCGAAAAATTTGCCGGAGGAGGTCATCCGTCTCTCGCACATCGGGAAATCGTATTATCTGGGAAACAATCAGGAAGTCCCGGTGCTGCGTGACATCAATCTGTCCGTCCGGCGCGGAGAATTTGTGTCCATCATGGGACCGTCCGGCGCGGGGAAATCCACGCTGATGAATATTTTGGGCTGTCTCGACCGGCCGACGAAGGGTTCGTATCTTTTGGAAAATCAGGAAGTCGCGAACCAGACGGATGACGAGCTCGCTTATACGAGAAACAAGCGCATCGGTTTCGTTTTCCAATCGTTCAATTTGTTGCCGCGTCTTTCGACGGTCGACAATGTGATTTTGCCGATGGTGTACGGAAATGTGTACAAGAGCGAGCGGCGGAAACGGGCGGAAGCGATGCTGAAAAGTCTGGGGCTCGGCGACCGGATCGATCATATGCCGAATGAACTTTCCGGCGGGCAGCGGCAGCGTGTGGCCATCGCGCGCGCACTGATTAACGATCCCGCCATCATCATGGCCGACGAACCGACGGGCAATCTCGACAGCAAATCGACGACGGATGTCATGAATTTGTTCACGGAGCTTTACCAATCGGGCAAGACGGTGCTCCTCGTCACGCATGAGCTCGACGTGGCCGATTATGCGACGCGGCACGTCATTCTGTCCGACGGCGCCATCAGCAAAGACGTGAGGGGGCATCTCTTATGACGAGTATTTATTGGGAAAGCGTCCTCATGGCGTGGGAATCCATCGTCGCGTCCAAGCTTCGCTCTCTTCTGACCATGCTGGGGATTATCATCGGCGTCGCGGCCGTCATCGCGCTCATGTCTTTGGGCTACGGCGTGCGGGAAAATATCGAGAGCAATATTTCCGCTTTAGGCTCCAATCTTTTGACCGTCATGCCCGGCACGAGCCGCAAACCCGGCGTCCGTCCGGCGGCCGGCTCGATGGAAACTTTGACGTACAAAGATTATCAGGCCATCAAAAATTTGCCGAACATCGCGCATATTTCCCCCATGGTGCGCAGCAGTTACGTCGTCGTCGCGGGAAACAAAAACTGGACGACCACGGTCTATGGCGTCACATCCGAATACAAAGATGTCGCGAGCCTCGACGTGACGGAAGGGCGCTACTGGACGGAAAAAGAATTTGAAGGGCGCGAGCGTGTCGCCGTCATCGGCAAGACCATCGCGGAGAATCTGTTCGCGGGCGAAAGTCCCATCGGGCAGAAACTCCGCATTAACAACGATCCTTTCACCGTCATCGGCGTGCTGGAAGAAAAAGGGTATTCTTTCTCCGATCAGGACGACCGCATTCTCTGCCCGTTTTCCACCGTGCAGGAACGCATGATGGGGATTACGTATCTGAATTCCATCACGCTCACGACAAATTCATCGGACGTCATGAGCCAGGCGGAAACGGACATCACAAATCTGCTTCGCACGCGGCATCGTCTCGCGGCGACGGCGGACAACGATTTCAGCATCAACAATTCGCAAGACATTTTGGAAACGATGGAAAGCACGACGCAATCGCTCACGATTTTCCTGGGCAGCATTGCGGCGATTTCCCTCGTCGTCGGCGGTATAGGCATCATGAATATCATGCTCGTCTCCGTGACGGAGCGCACGAAAGAAATCGGGATACGAAAAGCGTTGGGCGCGACGTATGAAATGATCGTCGTGCAATTTCTGATCGAAGCCGTGACCATCAGCATCGCGGGCGGTCTCATCGGGATTCTTTTCGGTATCCTCATGGCGAAAATTATTCCATTGATTGTGAGCATGAATACCGTCATCACCGCGGCGCCCATCGTCGGTTCGTTCTTGTTCTCCGTCGCCATTGGTTTGATTTTCGGTTTGTATCCGGCACAAAAAGCGGCGAAACTGAATCCGATTGACGCGTTGCATTATGAATGAAATAGGGGCGGGGCGTCTTCTCGCTTGGCTTTTGCGGCGTTTGAGATGATGGCGGTTGCAAGATAGAGATGAGAGGCGTGACTTTTTCCTTCTTGGCTTTTGTGGCGTTTGATGTGAGAACTTTGGCAAGATAGGGAAGAGGGAAGAGGGGCGGACAGTTAGCAGTTAGCAATGAGCAGTGAGCAGTTGGCATAACTTTTTTCTTTCTTTGTGTTTGCGGCGTTTGTGGTGATGGCGGTTGCAAGATAGGGAAGGGCGTTTTGCTTTTTGTTTCTTGACGGCTGGTGATGTGTACGTTATTATGTACATGATTGGAGAGGAGGAATGGGGATGACTTCGGTGACGGCGACGGCGTTTCGGAAAGATATGTTTCATCTTTTATCGGATGCCGCCAAATATAATGATGAACTGCTCGTCAGCACAAAGGACGGGAACGTGGTTCTTTTGAGTGAGCAAGAATATCGCAATCTTGTCGAGACACTGTATCTCGTTTCGCAGCCGGCGACGAAAGAAGAAATTTTGGAAGGACTTCAATGTGAGGAGGGAGATTGTCTCTCCGAAGATGAGGTTCGGTGGTAATGTATACCATTCTGTATACCAAGGTGGCGGCCAAGCAAATTCCGAGACTGAAAGAAGCGGGATTGGCCAAGACCGCGCAAAATCTGATTGCATTGATTAAAGAAAATCCGTTTCAAAATCCGCCGCCGTATGAAAAACTTGTAGGCGAATTGAAAGGGGCCTACTCTCGCCGGATCAATCGGGTGCATCGACTGGTGTATAAAGTTAATCGCGAGACAAATACGGTGACGATTCTCAGCCTTTGGACGCATTATGATTTTTAAGGAACCACTGATTGAATCGAAGAATCTTGTCTTGCATCATTATGCTTGTCGCAAAACAAGATAACGATGCAATCAGCACTTCCTTGAAGGAGGGAGCGTATGAAATTTCGGTATCTTTTGGCGGCCGCCTTGCTGGTCGGGGTTTCTTTTGTACAGCCCGTCGGCGCGGAATTTGTTTCCTGGCAGGACAAGAATTATGATTTTTCTCGCGTGAAGACCGTTTACGTCGCGGCGACAGATGCGCGCCCGGCCGAAATATACGATCCGCTCAAGGAGAAAATTTTGGGCGAGGAGCTGAACAACAAGCTGGCCGCCGTCAAGTCGCTTTCCTTTATTTTTGAAGAAATTCCCATTGAAGACGAGGAAACGGATTTCGAGCCGGGCTTGCCGACGGCGCCCAAAGAAGAGGCGGCTCCGGCGCAAGACGTGAATGCGACCGAGGAAAGCGCCGCCAAAGAAACCGTTTCCGCAACGCCCACGCCGGAAAAATCCACTAAGAAAAAGATTCCCCAAGAGGCGGTGGCGTCCGGAGCGGATGTGTATCTCCGTCCCGTCATTCGCATTTACGAAGTCACGGAAGATCTCATCCCCGCGCACACCGAATGGCGCACGCGTCAAATCGACCGCTCGTGGAAGGACAAAGACGGGAAATGGCACAAAGATTATCAGACAATCACCTATCCCGTCCACATCCCGGATATGTACATCGACCATGCTTATATTTCCTGTGAATTTGAAATGTACGATATCAAGACGGGGAAACTGATTGCCGGGAGTGAAGACAGCCGGGATCGCAGCGGGGAAGACAATCCCTTGGATATGTATCGCCGCATCGTGGATCGGTTTGTGAAAAATTTGAAGAAATGGGGAGTAAAAAATAGCTGATGACCTCACAAAATTAAAAATGATGAAATTAGTGGTGTGAAATGCAGCACATCTATTTTGAAACGGTATAGGTGTGCTGTATTTTTAATTTGGCGATTGATCTTATTAACACAGAATACGGGATTTGCTAGCACAAACGATATTAGTCATTTATTTTTTTTGTGAAAGTAGGGTAGGAAAGTAAATTTATATTTTGTAGGCTGTCGTTATTAGGCTGGAAGGTAGAATATTGTAAATGGGTATCGTTTTTTGAAAAGTAGGGAGTTGTAATGGGAGATAGTTAACTTATTTATGCTTTCTGCAAGGAATAACAAAATTCCATGAAAGAAAGTAGCGAAGAGTGCCGTTTTGTAATAAAATAAATACAAAGTTAAATTAGGGTTTGTTGTATTTTATTATTTGTCAGATTTTGATTGGATGCGTTTTTGTAGGAATTGTAATGTTTAGCGGAGGAATGGATGATGGGAGAATGGATTGCGCACATTTCGGAGGATGGAAAACGGACGCAGACAGTGGATGCGCATGAGTGCGGCGCGGCGACCTTGGCGCGAGAATTCGGAGAGGCTTTCGGTTTGGGGGATGTCGCGGCGTTTTTGGCGAGAAATCATGATGTGGGAAAATTTGGAAGTCAGTTTCAGAAATATATTCGCGGGGAGCTACGTCGGCATGTGGACCATTCGACGGCCGGAGCCAAATATTTGTGGGAAAACAGAAAAACATACGCGGAGATGGGCGTGCTCGGCGCGTTTTGTATTTCCGGGCATCATTCGGGATTGCTGGATCAGGGGACAAAAGTATCGGAGCCGGGGGAGCCGACTCTTTTGGGAAGAATGAAAAAAGAAATTCCCGAATATGAGGAAATCAAAGAGCATATGCAATCTGGCGACGGAAAAGAGCGCGAGAGTTTGCGGGCATTCATTGGTGAAGAAAAATGGGATCATGCGGATTGGATGATGCTGATGCGGATGCTATTTTCCTGTCTGGTGGATGCGGATTTTTTGGATACGGAACAATTCATGCAAGGGGAGGGGAGAAAACGGGGCGGATTTCCTTCTTTGAATGCATTGCATGAGAAATTTTTTGAAATATTGCATCGCGACGGGTATTTACAGGGGAAGACACCCATCAATGAGAAACGCTCGGAGATTTTGAAGCGTTGCATTCAAATGGGGAAGGGAAAGCCCGGTTTGTATACGATGACGGTGCCGACTGGGGGCGGGAAAACGATTTCTTCTTTGGCGTTTGCTTTGGAGCAAGCCAAAATGTATCGCAAGAAACGAATCATTTATGTCATTCCGTATTTAGCCATCATCGATCAGACGGCGGAAGTTTTCCGTGATTTTTTGGGGAAAGAAGCGGTCTTGGAATGTCACAGTCAAGTGAATTATGAGGAAACGGGTGCCGAAGATACGGACGGAGATTTTCGGTTGGCAGAGTATCGGAAGCTGGCGACGGAGAATTGGGATGCGCCCTTGATTGTGACGACGAGTGAGCAATTTTGGGAATCGCTGTATGCGAATCGGACGTCAAAATGTCGGAAACTGCATAATATAGCCGAAAGCGTTATTATTTTCGATGAAGCACAAATGATTCCCGTTGAGTATTTGGCACCTTGTCTGAAGGCGTTGGAGCAGCTCATTCGAAATTTCGGCTGTACGGCAGTCTTGTGCAGTGCGACGCAACCGGCATTGGGGCCGTATTTTGGGGAGATGAAGCCGACGGAAATCATGGAAGATATCGAGGGATTGTACCAATTTTTCCGGCGGGTCAAGTTTCAAATCGATCAAGAAAAAAGCTATGAAGAAATTGCGGAGGAGATTGGAAATCAAAAACAGGCCCTCTGCATTGCTTCCACCAAAAAAGAGGCTAAGGAAATTTTTGATTGTGTAGAGGATGAAGATTGTTTCTATTTATCGACGAATCTTTGTCCGGCGCATCGAAAAGAAGTTGTGCGGGAAATGAAGCGACGGCTGAGAAGCGGAGAGCCGTGCCATGTGGTGTCGACGAGCGTCATTTCCGTCGGGGTGGATATTGATTTTCCTGTCGTGTTTCTGGAATACGCCGGATTGGACAGCTTGATCCAAGGTGCCGGTCGTTGCAACCGGGAAGGGAAACAAAAGGCGGAGGAAAGCATCGCGCATATATTTTGGACGGAGAAAGGCAGACAGAGTCCTTTTATGAAGAAAGAGAAGCAGACGACGGATTTCGTTTGCGGTGTGCATGACGATATTTCTTCACCGGAAGCGATACGGGATTATTTTCGCGTTTGGTATCAAAACAGCGAGGGCGGCTTTGACAAAAAAGATATTTTGGGAGAAGCCCAAGGATGGAATTTTGCGAAAATCGGAAAGAAAATGAAGTTGATTTCCGAAGATAGCAAGCCCGTTTTGATTCGATACAATGAAGAAGCGGAAGAAATATGGAGAGAATTGGAGTGCGGCAAGCGGACGAGGGCGCTCTTGCGCCGCGCCGGACAATATATCGTCAATGTCCGATGCTGCGGGGATGGGCATTGTGAATCGGATTTTTCCCGGTTGCTCAATCAAGGGAAAATTGCTTATTTCAAAGACGATTCGGAATTGGCTTATTTGGTGAATGCAGAGGATTATGATGCCCGATTCGGGATTCGTATGGAAATTCATGAAGGGGAAGGCATTTTGTGGTAGAAAGGAGACGCTGATGGCTTACGGGATTCGATTGGAATGTTGGGGAGATTATGCGTGCTTTACCAGACCGGAAATGAAGGTGGAGCGGGTGTCTTACGATGTGATGACGCCGTCCGCCGCACGCGGTCTTTTGGAAGCGATTTATTGGCATCCGGGGATGCGGTATGTGATTGATGAAATCGATGTTTTGCGGCCGATTCAATTTACGAATGTGCGAAGAAACGAAGTGAAGGCAAAAGTGTTGGCATCGGAAGTTGCCGGTGCGATGAAAACGGGGAAGGATTTGTATCTTTGCACGAAGGAGAATATCGCACAGCGTGCATCGACCATTTTGCGGGATGTGGCGTATTGCATTCATGCCCATTTTGTAATGACGGAGAAAGCGGAGGTGGGGGATAATCCGGGGAAATTTCAGGACATTTTGTGTCGGCGCGCGAGAAGGGGACAATGTTTCCACCAGCCGTGCTTTGGTTGCCGTGAATTTCCGGCGGATTTTCGTCTGCTGGAAGAAGGGGACCCGGTCAGCCCCATCGCGGAGACAAGAGATCTGGGCTATATGCTCTATGATATGGATTTTCGCGATCCGGTGAATATCCTACCGATGTTTTTCCATGCCAAATTGGAAAACGGCGTATTGAATTTACGGAATTGCGAGGTGAGACGATGATACTGCAGGCATTGGTGCGGCTGTATGAAGAATTGGCACGGCAGGGAAAAGTAGCCTCGGAAGGATGGGATAAAGCAAAAATTTCATATCGGATTTTGCTGAGCGAGGCAGGCGAGATACAAGGGATCGTCTCGGCGAGAGTGCGCGTCATGAAAGGGAAAAAAGAGACGGAAATTCCGGCGGAAATCAGCGTCCCGCTTCCGGTGGTACGCTCATCGGGCGTGAAAGCCAATTTTCTCTGCGACAATTCCTCTTATATTTTCGGGATAGACAATAAGGGGAAACCGGAGAGAACGAAAGAATGTTTCCAGGCGGCAAAAACGTTGCACCACGATATTCTTGATACCTGCGATTCTCCGGCGGCACGAGCAATTTTATCCTTTTTTGATCGATGGGATCCGGAAAAAGCGAAAGAGAATCCGTATATTTCTCAAAATCTTGAAGACATTTTGGGAGGCGGCAATTTCTTGTTCCAGATTGACGGAAAGGATGCGCAAGAAGATCCCTCCATACGGGAAGCATGGCGAAAATATCGGGAAAATGGATGTGGGGAATCGGAAGGCGCCGGCATTGGGCAATGCCTTGTGACAGGGAAACCGCATCAAAAAATTGCCATTTTGCACAATAAAATCAAAGGAGTGAATGGGGCGCAAAGCTCCGGTGCCAGTATTGTATCTTTCAATGCGAATGCTTTTTGTTCATACGGATATGACGGGGAGCAAGGGAAAAATGCACCGGTCGGCGAATATGCGGCGTTGGCATACACGAAAGCTTTGAATGGCCTTCTGTCCGATTTTAAGCATAGGAAAACGATAGGGGACACGACGGTCGTCTATTGGGCGGAGAGTGCGGAATCGGAATATCAGGATTGCATGACCGCCATGCTGGACGACAGTGATGTGATGGATGCAGAGACATTGCGCAAAATTATACAAAATATCCGGGACGGATGCCCGTCGAATTGGAATGGGATTGCCATTTCGCCCGACGAACCGTTTTATGTCTTGGGATTGGCACCCAATGCGTCTCGGATTTCCATTCGATTTTTCATGAAAAATACATTCGGAAACACGATGAAGAACCTGATGGATCACCAGGAGCGATTGCAGATGGTGCATGCCCCGTTTGAAAAAGATTTCATCAAGATCTGGATGATTTTGAAGGAAATGACAAATCCGCATGCGAAAGATTCTGCGATACCGATTTTGGCCGGAAGTTTTCTTCGCGCCGTACTGACGGGAGGAAGGTACCCGGAATCCGCATATCAAAGCATAATGATGAGGATTCATGCCGAGCCGGAAATCAATTATGTGAAAGCAGCTTTTATCAAAGCCTATTTATTGAAAAATGGTCAAAAGAAATGGAGGGAGATCATTCAAATGGCAGTCAACAAGGAAACAAAGGAAATCTCGTACGTGTTGGGGAGGTTATTCTCTGTATTGGAAAATATCCAAGAGAGTGCCAACCCGGGAATCAATGCGACAATCAAGGATCGGTATTTCAATGCCGCCTGCGCCACACCGGCCGTGACATTCCCCGTGCTTTTCAAGCTGAGCAATGCGCATTTGCGGAAATTGGAGCCGGGGAAAGTCGTGTATTTTTCCAAAAAATTGCAGGAATTGACAGACAAAATCGTCATGCCGGATGTGGGGCAGCCATTTCCGCGGCGTTTGTCATTGGAAGAACAGGGCGCTTTTGTGATTGGGTATTATCAGGAAACGCAGGCCAGATTTACAAAAAAGGAGGAAGCAGGAAATGAGTGAGGTTATCAAGAACAAGTATGATTTTGTGGTGCTTTTCGATGTGAAGAACGGAAATCCGAATGGGGATCCCGACGCGGGAAATATGCCACGTGTCGATCCGGAGACGGGGCTGGGACTTGTGACGGATGTATGTTTGAAGCGGAAAATCAGAAATTATGTCGAAGCGGCTAAAGAGCATGGACCGGGGTACGATATTTACATTAAAGAAGATGTGCCGCTGGAGACCAGTGATAAAAAAGCATTGGTCATGATGGGGGAAACGGATGTAAAGGACATCAAGAAAAAAGGATTGGATGCCGATAAAAAAATCAGGGATTATATGTGTTCTGAATTTTTCGACATTCGTACATTCGGCGCCGTCATGACGACTTTCGTAAAAGGCGCATTGAATTGCGGGCAGGTGCGCGGACCGGTACAACTGGGATTCGCCCGCAGCATCGATCCGATTGCGCCGCAGGAAATTGCGCTGACGAGGGTCGCCATCACGACGGAGAAGGATGCACAAAATAAAAACACGGAAATGGGACGGAAACATATCGTCCCCTATGGTCTTTATCGCGTCGAAGGCCATGTTTCCGCGAATTTGGCTCAAAAAACGACCGGCTTTTCCGAAGACGATTTGCAACTTCTGTGGCAAGCCATCATCAATATGTTCGAAGACGATCATTCCGCAGCCCGTGGAGAGATGGCCGTCCGGAAATTGATTGTCTTCAAGCATGAGAGCAAGCTTGGGAATGCGCCGGCGTACAAACTTTTCGAGCGTGTCAAAGTGCAGAAGAAAGAGGAGAACCAAGTGCCGCGCGCCTATGAGGATTATGTGGTCACGGTCGATACGGATAATTTGCCGCAAGGGGTGATTTGCGAGCAGAAAATATGAGCTATCCCGAAGAAGAGTACCTGATGATTTCCGGTATTCAGCATTTCCTTTTTTGCCGGAGACAGTGGGCGCTGATTCATCTGGAAGCGCAATGGTCGGAAAATCGTCTGACGGCGGAAGGCGATGTGGTGCATCGGAATGCGCATAAGGAAAATTTCTCCGAGAAACGCGCCGGCCTTTTGACGGCGCGCGGGCTTCGCGTCTCCTCCCCTCGATTGGGCATGACCGGGCAATGCGATGTCGTGGAATTTCAGGAAGCGGAGGAAGGCGCTGTCATCCGTGGGCATCGAGGATTTTGGGAAGTCGTCCCCGTCGAATACAAGCGCGGAAAAGACAAAGGGGACGAATCCGATATTTCCCAACTTTGCTGCGAGGCCATGTGTCTGGAAGATATGCTCGGCTGTGAAATTCCGTATGGTTTCCTTTATTATGACGAAATTCGGCGGAGAAGAAAAATCGAATTGACGGAAGAATTGCGGCAGCGGGTGAGAGACACGGTGGAAGAAATGCACGCCTGTTTCCGCCGGGGACATACACCGCGCGTCAAGACTTCGAAAAAATGTCAATCCTGCTCCGTCAAAGAGATTTGCCTGCCGGTCCTGTGCAAGAAACTTTCCGCCGCAGCCTACTTGGAAGCAGCCCTGGGTGAAGGCGATTCGGGTGGCGAGGAGGAAACATCATGAGAAAATTGCTGAATACCCTCTTTGTGACCTCGGACGATTTGTACCTTGCTTTGGAAAATGAAAACATCGTTGCTTGGCGAGAGAACACGGCCGTGCAGAGGATTCCATTGCTGAATTTGGAAAGTATCTACGATTTTTCCTATCGGGGAGCCAGTCCCGCTCTTTTGGGAGCCTGTGCCGAAAGGCATATCGGTTTTGCTTTTCTGACGCAAAACGGGCGATTCTTGGCGCGTGTCACCGGGAAAGCGGCCGGTAATATTCTCTTACGAAAAGAACAGTATCGGGTATCGGATGACGAGGAAAGATGCGTCCCCTTGGCGGCTGCGATGATTTGCGGGAAAATTTTGAATGCCCGGAACGTCCTCATGCGAGCCATTCGGGATCATCCGCTGTCCTTTGAAGAAGAAAATTTCCGGCGCTGCGTGCGGGAATTGCAACAATCGGCCAAAGACGCACATCGGGCAAAATCATTGGATGAATTGCGCGGCATAGAAGGGAATGCGGCACAAATCTATTTCTCTCTTTTCGACAATATGATTTTGCATGACAAGAAACATTTCTTCTTTCACACGCGCACCAAGCGTCCGCCTTTGGATCGAGTCAATGCGTTGTTGTCTTTTGTTTACACCATCTTGGCACACGATTGCGCCTCCGCACTGGAGGCAGCGGGCTTAGACTCCTATGCGGGATTTTTGCATCGAGACAGAGCCGGGCGGGCATCGCTGGCACTTGACCTCATGGAAGAACTCCGCGCTGTCTTTGTGGATCGGTTTCTGCTGACTCTGATTAACAATCGAATTCTCGGCGCTAAACATTTCCAAGTGACGGAAGACGGCGCCGTATGGCTCAGTGCGGACGGACGGAAAATTTTCCTGACGAAATGGCAAGAACGGAAACGAGAGACCATCACGCATCCGTTTTTGGGAGAAAAACTTTATTGGGGACTCGTTCCCTACGTGCAAGCCTTACTCCTGGCTCGGACATTGCGCGGAGATTTGGACGGCTATCCGCCGTTTCTGTGGAAATAAGAAAGGAGGGTATCGTGCTCGTATTGGTCACCTATGACGTCAGCACCACGACACCGGCCGGTCGGAAACGTTTGCAAAAAGTCGCCAAAAGATGTGTCGCGCATGGGCAACGTGTGCAAAATTCCGTCTTTGAATGCGTGCTGGACGAAGCACAGGCCGTGGCACTTCGAGCCCAATTGGAAAGTCTGATTGATAAAGAAACGGACAGCCTCCGTTTCTATTATCTGGGGAATCGCTATCAGGGAAAAGTCATTCACATCGGATGCAAAAAATCTTTCGATGCGGAAGCTCCGATGATTCTGTAGCGCGAACCGGAAGTGCACAAATAAAAATTTCACGAACCCATCGAGGAAAATGGTCTCCCCAATGACGGTTCGCGAAATATGGTTGAAAATACATGATAAAACAATGTGTTTTTTACCATGCAGTCGCGCCCCTCGCAGGGCGCGTGGATTGAAATTACCATTGCCGAAACATTAGAAGCCGAGCTGTCAAGTCGCGCCCCTCGCAGGGCGCGTGGATTGAAATACACGGCTCGCGTCGCTCGACGTGAAATCCAGCGGTCGCGCCCCTCGCAGGGCGCGTGGATTGAAATCTTGAAATATAAAATCCTATGCCTTATAATAAACGTCGCGCCCCTCGCAGGGCGCGTGGATTGAAATATCTGAAGGCGGACGGCACGCCGATTTGCCGCCTTGTCGCGCCCCTCGCAGGGCGCGTGGATTGAAATATTTCCCAGTGATCGTAGCTGCCCGTGTCGTCCGGTCGCGCCCCTCGCAGGGCGCGTGGATTGAAATCTCTAATTCCTGAAGCACCGCGTCTACCAATAAATGTCGCGCCCCTCGCAGGGCGCGTGGATTGAAATACGGGTTTCATGCCGTATACGGCGGGGTTCGTGGCGTCGCGCCCCTCGCAGGGCGCGTGGATTGAAATAGCGAGCTCACGGAAGATGAAAAACGCATATCGGGTCGCGCCCCTCGCAGGGCGCGTGGATTGAAATACGCCAGCCGCCGTGGCCGTCCGTGACAAGCACGTCGCGCCCCTCGCAGGGCGCGTGGATTGAAATCTTGCAAAAAAGTGTAAAAAATCCACTGGGGAAAGTCGCGCCCCTCGCAGGGCGCGTGGATTGAAATAAGATGTTCCAGATTCTGTAAAGCCTGTAGGCGCGTCGCGCCCCTCGCAGGGCGCGTGGATTGAAATTTTGAGAGCGCCGCGCAAATATTCGCGTAACTCGTCGCGCCCCTCGCAGGGCGCGTGGATTGAAATGCCGCGGAAAATCAGGCGACGATTGAAGCGCTTTGTCGCGCCCCTCGCAGGGCGCGTGGATTGAAATTCAATAAAGACACGTTTTCGTACACGGCAAAGACGTCGCGCCCCTCGCAGGGCGCGTGGATTGAAATAAATATCGCAGTGTGGAAGATATTCTCGCCGCATGTCGCGCCCCTCGCAGGGCGCGTGGATTGAAATTTCTTTTGAAACGTAGCCGTCGCAAGCAAATACCGGTCGCGCCCCTCGCAGGGCGCGTGGATTGAAATGAGCGCCTTGAGCTCTTTTTTC
>CAVHDO010000026.1:0-14785 GCA_963634795.1 Oscillospiraceae bacterium | reverse complement strand
CAAGGAACCTATACTGCGTCCGGTGGCTCCGTTACCCTCGAGACAAACAAGGGCGGGAAAGGAGCCTTCACTATCAGTGGATTGAAGACAAGTGACCAGACCGGCGACATACAAAAACTCATTGATGCAGAATTCGGAAATAACTTGACAGACAGCATCCTGACCGTCAACAGAAACGCCACGCAGATCGCAGCCAGAGCCGCCGCTTTGGCTGCCCTCCGTCCGGAAACATTCGATCCTGAAGACAAATGGAGCTTTGCTGTCGGCTACGGGCATTACAAAAATGCAAATGCAGCCGCTCTTGGTATCTTTTATAAGCCTAATGCGGAAACTACATTCTCTCTCGGAGGAACCATCGGCTATGATGATCCCTTGATGAATGCGGGGATTTCGCTCAAATTCGGAAGTCGCGGTAAGAAGGCGGACATATACTGGAAGTCTAAAAATCTGGGTCGGCAGATTGACGATTTGAGAGCCGTCGACGCCAAACGTGATGCGGTGCTTGCCGCGCAGGCAAAAAAGGTGAAGGCGCTCAAGGCGGATAATGCTAAACTCAAAGCAAATAATGAGAAAATGAAAAAACAACTCGCAGAGATTCTTTCTCAGCTGGAAATAACAGATACGGTTTTCGAATCGGAAGTATCGGGTACAGTCTCCAAGATGGAGGCATCGGGGACGATCTCCAAGACGGAAATGTCAGGTACGGTTTCCAAGACGAAGGTATCGGGTATGGTTTCTAATACGGGAGTGCCGGGTACGATCTCCAAGACGGAGGTATCGAGCACGGTCTCCAAGATGGAAGTGCCGGGTATGATTTCCAAGACGGAAGTACCGGGTACGATTTCTAAGATGGAATTGTCGGGTACGGTAAAGAAAACGGCGAAGTAATTCGCACGTCGATTTCCGTATCGGGCTTCCATACACTTCTCCAACGCCGGAAACGGCAGTGAAAAGGAGGCAGACCCTTGTGGTTTACCTCCTTTTTGCGTGGGGAAAAAACAGAATTGAGAATTGAGGGGCGTGATGGATTCTTGTGTCGCTTCGCGACATTTTTATATTGCGCCTTCGGCGACCCATCATCCGGCGCTTCGCGCCACCTTCCTCCAAAGGAAGGCTAAAGCGGAGGCGGCTTCGCCGCATTTTATAAAAAATCGCGCGGAGCGCACACCGGTTAAGCCTTCCTTATTGGAGGAAGGTGCCTCCGGAGGAGGCGGATGATGGGGCGCCAACGGCGTATATAAAATGTCGCGGAGCGACACCACTTAATTTTCTTGTCTGTAAAAAAATTAAGCATTCATTAAGCTTTGTCTAACAGCTAATGGCTAACAATTATCTCGCGCCTGACGAAAATGTTTCCTGTCATTTTAAAAATTTTTCTTTTACGAGAAGTGAGGAAACTGGTACAATACAGAAACGAAAACGGTTCTGCCAATTTTTTTTTCGGAGGTGGGTATGGACGATTTGCTGATTGTGGATTGTCAGAATGATTTTATCGACGGTTCGCTGGCGTGTCGGCACGCGAAGGACGCGGTGCGGTATTTGATTTCTTTTGCCGACTCTCATGACGTGCGCGTCTTGTACACGGCGGATTGGCACAGCCCGCGCAACGGTTCGTTTTCGGAAAACGGCGGCACTTGGCCGGTGCATTGCGTCGCCGGGACGACGGGCGCGGAAATTTCTTCTTCCTTTGCCGAGATTGCAAAAGAAAAAAATCGGCCGTGCGCGGAAACCGTTTTCCTGAAAGGCCGCCGGGATGATGTGGAGGAATATTCGGGCTTTGGCGGTGAGACGGAGAGTGGGACGAAGCTGTCCGATGTCGTTTCCTCTCATGTTTTTGTTGGCGGGATCGCGTCGGAATATTGCGTGCGGGAGACGGTGCTTTCTTTGTTGCAATCCGGGCGGCGCGTGACGATTCTGACGGATGGGCTCGGTTATGTCGAGAAGGAAGCGCACGAAAAGTCGCTGGCGGATTTGGAGAAAAGAGGCGCTGTTTTATTCTCATGAAGGAAACGGTGCGGGATCTGGGCGAGTTCGGTCTGATTTCTCGGCTTTGTCATGATTTTATTTATCGGCCGGAGTCGGTGATTCTGGGCGCGGGGGATGACGGTGCGGTGTATCGACCGCCTCTTGACAGGGATGAAGTCATTTCCACGGACACGATGGTGGAAGGGATTCATTTCACGGAAAAAACGATGGCGCCCGAGGATGTGGGATGGAAACTTTGCATCGCCAATTTCAGCGATATGGCGGCGATGGGAGCCGCGCCGCGGGAGCTCGTCGTGGCGGTGTCGCTTCCGGCGTCGCTTTCGGTGGAATGGATTTCCCGCTGCTATGACGGTATCCGTGAAGCGTGCGCGGCGTACGGTGTCAATTTATTGGGCGGCGATGTGACGGGCTCGCGGCAGGGCGTCGTGCTGACGGGGACGGTCGTCGGCGCGGTGCCGAAGGGCGGGGCGGTCACCAGAAGCGGCGCGCGCGTGGGCGACGTGGTTTTTCTGACGGGGACGGTCGGCGATGCGGCAGCGGGATTGGCGGCGCTCTTGGCCGGGGACGAAAAAAAGTTTCCGGACATTGTCAGGCGGCATCAAAGACCGACGGCCGCGGTGAAGACGGCAGAGATATTGCGAGAGGCCGGCGTGCACGCATTGGATGATGTGACGGACGGCGTCGCGAGTGAAGCGCATGAAATCGCGGAGGCGTCCGGCGTCGATTTGATTTTGGAAGCAGAAAAAATTCCGATGGCTCCGGAAACAAAGCGCGCCGCGGAACGATACGGGACGATGGCATTGACATACGCGCTGTCCGGTGGGGAGGATTATGTGTTGTTGGGGACGATGGCGCCCGAAGATTTTGACGCCGTTTGCAAGCGGGCGGGGCTGATTGCCGTCGGGCGTGTCGCCAAAGGATGCGGGCGCGTGTTTCTGCAAGAGGAAAATGATTTGCGAGTTTTGGAAAAAAGCGGGTATAATCACTTCAGAAAATAAAGTTTCCGGAATGAATTGAAAAAGGAGGAACTCATGAAAACTTTGGTGGTCATTCGGCACGGCGAGAGCGAGTGGAATCAGAAAAATTTATTCTGTGGCTGGACGGATGTGGAGCTGGCGGAGAAAGGATTTGCCGAGGCGCATGAGGCGGGCGCGTTGCTTCGCGAGAACGGATTTTCGTTTGACATTTGCTACACGTCGGTGCTGAAACGGGCGATTCATACGGCGTACACGGTGCTGGACGAGCTCGACTTGGCGTGGATTCCGGTCGTGAAAGATTATCGGCTGAATGAGCGGCACTACGGCGCGTTGCAGGGATTAAACAAGAGTGAAACGACGGAGAAATACGGCGCGGAGCAGGTGCAGCTGTGGCGTCGCAGCTATGATGTGCGGCCGCCGGCATTGACGGAAGACGATTCGAGAAATCCGGCGCAAATGCCGGCACTGCGTCGATTGTCCGCAGAAGGCGTGAAGTTTCCGCTGACGGAATGCCTGAAAGATACGGTGGCGCGGGTGTCTCCGTATTTTGAAGCGGAAATCAAGCCGCGGATGGCCGTCGGGGATCGCGTGCTCATCGCGGCGCACGGCAATTCGATTCGCGCGCTCATGATGATTTTGGAAGGAATTTCTCCCGACGAGATTGCCGGGATCAATGTGCCGACGGGCGTGCCGCGCGTGTATCGCCTGCACGATGATTTCTCCGTGGAGAGTGCGGAGTATCTGGGCGATCAAGACGCCATCCAAGCGGCGATGGAAGCGGTGAAACAGCAATCGGCTGCGCGGAAATAATGGAAACGCTCGAGAATCGTGTTGCGCTTGTCTTGGAGGGCGGCGCCATGCGCGGACTTTTCACGGCGGGCGTGCTGGATTTTTGGCAGGAGCGAGGCTGTTTCTTTGAAAAAATCGCCTCCGTCTCGGCCGGTACGATGCAGGCGCTCTCCTATGTCGCCCGGCAGCCGAAGCGGAATCTTCGCGTCAATCTGAAATATTGTCAAGACAGCCGCTACATGGGGTTGTGGCATTGGCTGCTGGACGGCGGCTATTTCAATCTGAAATTTATTTTCGGAGAATTGTCGCATCGGCTGGATCCTTTCGATTACAAAACATTTTCCGAAAGTCCGCAGGAACTTTTCGCCTTAATCACAGATTGCGAGACGGGCGCGCCGCGTTTCGTTTCCTCGCGTTCGTGCGATGCGGAAACGTACATGACGGCGTGCATTGCCGGTGCGACGATTCCGTTTCTGTCAAAGCCGGTCGCTTTTATGGGGCGGGACGCGGTGGACGGCGGCGTCTCGATTCCGGCGGCGGCGCTCCCCGGAGAGCTTCCGTTTTCTGTAAAACGCGCGGTGTACGTCCTGACGCGGGACGCAGCGTATCGGAAGAAACCGGTGCCCGGCGCGGCGGCGCGTCTCATGCGGCTCTTCGGCGCGCGGTATCCGAAGATTGCCGAAAGCATGGCGACGATTCCGGAGCGCTACAATGCGCGGGTCGTGCAGCTGGCGGAGATGGAAGCCGCGGGAGAAATTTTTATTCTGCGGCCAAAGAAACCGGTCGTCGTCTCGCGTGCGGAAAAAGATCCGAAGAAATTGGCGGATTTGTACGAGGAAGGATACCAAGTCGCAAAAGATTGTTTTTCGGCGATGATGCATTGGCTGGAAGGGAAACCGGCGGGAGCCCATCATGAAGCATGAAGTGAAAATTTTGACGAAAAGCGAAGCAGAAACGATGGCGCTCGGTCATTTCATCGGAGAGCGCGCGCAAAAAGATTTGTTTCTGGCGCTCATCGGCGATTTGGCCGCGGGGAAGACGCATTTTGTGCAGGGGCTGGCCAAGGGCATGGGCATTTCCGGCACGGTCACGAGCCCGACATTTACCATTTTGAATTTTTACGATGCTCCGCTCCCTCTGGCGCATTTTGATTTTTATCGATTGAAAAGCGAAGACGAGTTGTGGAATATCGGCTGGGAAGAGTATGCGGCGGGCGGCGTCACGGTTGCGGAATGGGCGGAGCTGTTTCCGGATTTGATTCCGGGCGACGCCTTCACACTTCATTTTGCCGTCACGGGCGAGACGGAGCGCGAGATTTTGATTTCTTGGGAAAGCGAGCGGTTTTCCGATTTGGGAAAGGAGCTGGAAACCTATGCTGCTGGCGATTGATACGTCGTCCTTGGTGCTGTCGTGCGCGTTGGCCGAGGAAAATCGACTCATCGCGGAATGGACGGTGCAAAAGAAACTCACGCATTCCGAGCAGCTGATTCCGCATATGGATGCGCTCTTGCAAGAGGCGGGCGTTTTCAAAAAAGACATCACGGCGGTTGCCTGCTCCGTCGGGCCGGGCTCTTTCACGGGACTTCGCATCGGGCTCGCGACGGCGAAAACGGTGGCACGGCTCTGGGGCGCGGCGCTCGTCGGCGTCGACACGACGGAAGCGCTGGCGTGGAATTTTTACGGCGCGGATACTTTCGTCCTGCCGCTTTTGGATGCGCAAAGAGGAAATGTGTACGTGGCGCTCTACGGTGCTTTCGACAGTTTCTGGCAGGAGGCGCCTCTCTGTGTCGCACCCGTCGATGACGTCATTGCCGCTGCGATTTCGCATGGCGGTCCTGTCGTGGCGTGCGGGGAAGCGGCGGATTTGTACCAAGAGAAACTGTCGGCAGCGAGCCTTCGCGTCGCGGCGCCGCACAATCGGATTTGCCGAGCCGGCAGTGTCGCGGCGGCGGCTTTTGCAAAATTGTCGCGCGGCGAGACGGCCGATCCGATGACACTCGCGCCGAATTACGTACGGCGAAGCGAAGCGGAAGTGCTGTGGGAAGAAAGGCACGGAAAAGCATGAGAGTCCGCGAAGGGACGGCTGCCGACGCCCGGACGATTTATGAAATCGGCGCGGAATGTTTCTCCGATGCGTGGCGGGAAGAAACCGTCGCGGCGGACATGGAAAAGCCGCACAGCCTGTATCTCGTCGCCGAAGGAGAATCCGGCATTCTGGGCTATGCATGCCTTTGGCTCGTGGAAGATGAGATGCAACTCGTCAATATCGGCGTCCGAAAGGATCAAAGAAGAAACGGCATCGCATCGGCGCTGATGGAAAAAATGACGGAAGAAGCTATCGCCAAGAAAGCGGCGCTCATTTATTTGGAAGTGCGCGTGTCCAATGTCGCGGCGCAGGAAATGTACCGGAAATTCGGTTTCACGGTGCAAGCTATCCGAAAAGGCGTCTACAGTATGCCGAAGGAAGATGGGTTTATTATGGGGAAGCGGCTGTCCGTGTGACTGTTGCTCGTTGACCGTTGACCGGGCGTGAGAAGAGCAGTTAGCAGTGAGCAATTAGCAGTGAGCAGTTGGCGTGGCTGTTTCTTGCTTGGCTTTGGGTGGCGTTTGTGGTGATGGCTTTTCGATGATAGCGGAAAGCGGAGGAAGGAAATTGAGATGAAAATTTTGGCGTTTGAGACTAGTTGCGACGAGACATCTTGCGCGGTCGTGGAAGACGGGCGGCGGATTGTATCCAATGTCATTTCGTCGCAGGTTCCCGTGCATCAAAAATTTGGCGGCGTCGTGCCGGAGATTGCGTCGCGCCACCACATTGAGGACGTGCTGCCCGTCGCGGAAAAAGCGTTGGCGGAGGCGGGAATGACTTGGCAGGAGGCGGATGCCATCGCCGTCACGAAGGGGCCTGGGCTGGTCGGTGCGCTCTTGGTCGGCGTCGCGGCGGCCAAGGCGGCGGCGTGGGCTTTGGATAAGCCGCTCATCGCCGTCAATCATATGGAAGGCCACATTTTTGCCAATTTGTTGCAATATCCCGATTTGGAGCCGCCGTTTCTTTCTCTCGTCGTTTCCGGCGGACACACGATGCTCGTCGTGATTGAAGACTACAATTCATTCAAAATGCTGGGCGAGACGCGGGATGATGCGGCGGGGGAAGCTTTCGACAAAATCGCGCGCGTGCTGGGCTATCCCTATCCCGGCGGTCCTCACATTGACGCGCTGGCGGAAAAAGGGAATCCCGACGCGATCCATTTTCCTGTTGGAATGGCGAAGGAGCACAATTTTGATTTTTCGTTCAGCGGCCTGAAATCGGCGGTGATCAATTATTTGCACACGGCGGAGATGAAAAAGGAAACGGTTTCCAAAGAAGATGTCGCGGCGTCGTTTCAAAAAACGGTGACGGATGTCCTCGTTTCCAAAACCATGGCGGCCATCGAGAAGACGGGACTTTCCACGGTGGCTCTTGCGGGCGGCGTCGCGGCCAATCGCGGTCTTCGCCGGGCGTTGGAGGCGGCGTGCGCGGCGCACGGCGTGAGACTCTGCCGGCCCGATCCCATTCTGTGCACGGACAATGGCGCCATGATCGGTTGCCGTGCGTACTATATGGCGCAAATCGGCGATTACACTCCCTGGACGCTCAATGCCGACCCGCGCCTTCCTTTCCAAGCGGATGCTTATCATGGATAAAGAAGAACTGTACACGCTGGCGCGCGAGAAAACGAATCTGTCCGACGTGCAAATGCGCATTTTGGGAAATATGCAGGAAGCGCTCCAATTTGCCGCGGATATGACGCGGGAAGAAATCATCGTCCTTTCGGCGGGAAAAAATGAGGAAATGGCGGTCATTTTGTGCACGGCTGTACCGTCTTTCACGGGGAACCGGCCGTATTTTTCCGCGGGCGACGTGTATTTCTTGGACGAAGTCGCGCTGGCGGAAAGCGTGCTGGCGACGGGCAAGAAAATCGTCGGGCGAAAAGAATTGGAAATAGGGAAAACTGTCGCCGTCACGGCCTATCCGATTCTCGACAATGCGGGCGCGACCTTTGCCGCCGTTTCCTTTATGTCCCATTCGCAAAGGCAGCAGCAGGTGCTCACCGATACGGCGTACATGGCGCTGCAAATGCCGCTCTTGGACGAGCCGTATTACACGCCGAAAATCCAAGACGGTCTCTTGATTTTGGATTCACTCGGGCGCATCATGTACGCGAATGACGTCGCGTCCGGCCTCTGCCTTGTGATTGACAAAGAGGCGGCGGAGCAGAAAAATGTGCTGGGGCGCGTCATGGTGCATTGGCCGCTGGTGGAAACGATTATGGAAACGTCGCGCCCGGCCTCCGGGGAAGAAGAAGCCGGCGGGATCACCCTGTCCGCGTGGGGCTTGCCGCTTCTCTTGCAAGGGAAAACCGTCCGCACGCTGCTCATCGTGACGGATGTCACCGCCGTGCGCGAAAAAGAGCAGCAGCTCCTCGTGAAAAATTCCGTGATCAAAGAAATTCATCATCGCGTGAAAAATAATTTGAATACCATCGCGGGTATTTTGCGGATGCAGAGCCGCCGGGCGGAAAACGAGGAAACGAAAGAAGCGCTCCGCCGTGCTGTCGACCGCATTTTGGGGATTTCCCAAATTCATGAAATTTTGGCGCGGCAAAGCGGGGAAGCCGTCGATTGGCATGAGCTCCTCTCCCGGCTTTGCAAATTGTCGCTGGACAGCCTCACGGCGGCCTCTCGCGTCGAGCTCGTCACCGATTGGGGGAAGGAACCGCTGTTTGTTTCCTCTGAAAAAGCCGTGACGCTTGCGATTGCCGTCAATGAGCTCATTCACAATGCGCTGGATCACGGATTTGCCGGACAAAAGCACGGCGTGCTCACCATCACGGAGCGGCGGGAAGACGACGCGCTTTGCGTGACGGTCGAAAATGATGGGAATTTATTGCCGGAAGATTTCGGAAGTAAGCAATACGATTTGGGATTGCAAATTGTGAAGACGCTGACGGAAATCGAACTCAAGGGGACGTTTCGGTTCGGAAACGAAGGAAATCATGTCGTCGCCAGGATTGGTTGTCCGCTTTCGGAAATGGAAGCGTCGGAATAAGAGGATGGAGAAAAAATGAAACCGTATCGTATCGTCATCGCCGATGATGAATCGCTCATTTGCATGGATTTGAAAGAAATGCTGGAAGAGGCCGGCCATGAAGTCGTCGGGATCGGGGGCGACGGCGTGGAAGCGCTGGAACTCACGAAAGAAAAGAAGCCGGACCTCGTGATTTTGGATGTGAAAATGCCGCGCCTCGATGGCATCGCGGCCGCGAAAATGATCGCGCATGAAAATCTCGCTCCGGTCGTCTTGCTCACGGCGTTTGGCGATGAAGACATGATCGAGCGCGCGAAAAATTCTTTCGTTTTCGGCTATGTCATGAAGCCGGTCTCCGAGCGCGTCCTCTTTCCCGCGATTGAAATGGCTGTCGGGCAATTTTCACACAAAAAAGAAATCGTCACGCACGCCCGCGAAGTCGAGCGCGAACTCGCCGCCCGGAAAATCATCGACCGCGCAAAGAGTCTCCTCATGAGTTATTTCGGTATCAGCGAAGAAGAAGCGCACCGGAAAATGCAACTCACCAGCATGAAGCGCGGCCTCCCTGTTTCCGATGTGGCGCAAAAAATCATCAAAGAAATCATGGCAAGGAAAAATAAAGAAGAATGAAATCCGTTATCCGTTGACCGTGAACCGTTGACCGTGCGTCATGACGCATGAGCGGCCAAGTAATTCACGTTCGGTAAACGGATAACGGATAACGGATAACGGAAAAGGTCGGAGAGGGAGCTTCGGCCTTTTTTCGTGCGGCTGTATGATATGCTGTATGATATAATGAGAACGTATTGGACAGAAAAAGTGTTTCTGAAATTTTTTTGGCGAGACGGGAGGGGCGCGCTTGGGCGAGAGCGAGGAGTATACGGTGGCGCTGCCCGTTTACGAGGGGCCGATGGATTTGCTGTTGCATTTGGTGACGAAGCATCGCATCGACATTCACGACATTCCGATTCACGAGATCACAGATCAATATTTGGATTATTTGGAGCGGGCGCGGCGTTTCGATTTGCCGCTGGCGAGTTCGTTTTTTTCGATGGCGGCGACGTTGCTTTTGATCAAATCGCGAATGCTGCTTCCGCGCCACACGGACGAGGCGACGGAGGAAGAGGAAGATCCACGCGGGGAGCTTTCGCGGTCTTTGGAAGATTTCAAGCGGATGAAAGAAATTCGCGAGGAAGTGGAGGCGCTCATCGAAAAAGAAGCGCCGTATCGTCGTCGGGAAGCGGGCGCGGTGCGGACGTCTCTGTATACGGGGACGATTCCGATGGGGCGGCTGCTTGCGGTGCTGTCGTCTCTGTTTGAGGAGCGGGCGGCGGAGGTGCCGCGGGTCATGGAGACCGAGGAAGTTTCGTTTTCGGAAAAAACGGAGGCGCTTCGAGAATTTTTGGCGACGCGGGAATGGCGTTCGCTTCGCGATTTCTTTTTGCGGCAGCGCTCGCGGCTATCTCTCGCCGTTTCCTTGGTCGCGCTTTTGGAGCTCATCCGGATAGGCGATGTGGAAATGCGAGACACGGCGGGCGGTCTTGCGATTCGATGGGGAAACGGCGGATGAGTCCCTGTTTCCTGTCAAAAGATTGAAAAAAGGAGGCGGCATGGAGGCCGGGAAACGTCTGGCAGCTTTGCTGGAGGCTTTTTTATTTATTCACGGAGAGCCGGTGCCGATGGCGGAGCTTTTGCACGTGACGCGGGAGAGTGAGGCGCGCGTGCGAGAAGCGCTGGCGATTTTGGCGGTGCGGTATGGAGAAGAGGACGCGGGAATTTGTCTGCACGAGACGGGCGCGGGATTTTCGCTTGCGACGAAGCAGGAATTTGACGCGTGGCTTTCGGTGTCCTGCGGAAAGGAAGGGGCGCTTTCGACGGCGGCGATGGAAACGCTCGCGGTCGTGGCGGCCAAGGAGCCGGTGACGCGCGCGGAGATTGAGCGGATTCGCGGGGTCTCGGCAGGGCGGATTTTGGCGTCGCTCATGGAAAAAGGATTGGTGGAGGAGCGCGGTCGGGAAGACAGTCTGGGACGGCCGATTCTCTACGGGACGACGAAGCGTTTTTTGGCGGCGGCCGGGCTTTCGGATGTGAAGGAATTGCAGGAGAAATGGGCGCAGCGGATGACGGAAGGGGAATTGTTTTGAAAGAGCGTTTGCAGAAAATTTTAAGCCGGGCGGGTGTGGCGTCGCGGCGAAAAGCGGAGGAAATGATTGCGGCGGGGCGTGTCTCGGTGAATGGGAAGGTCGTCCGCACATTGGGGACGGAGGCGGATTTGCGCCGGGATCGGATTGAGGCGGACGGCGTGGCGCTTCGTGCGGAGACGCTTCGGTATTTTCTCTTTTATAAACCGGATCGCACGATCACTTCCGTTTCGGACCCGGCGGGGCGGCGCACGGTGCTGGATTTCTTTCCGCGCGTCCGGGAGCGGATTTTTCCTGTCGGGCGGCTGGATTATCACACGGAAGGATTGCTCATTCTCACGAATGACGGGAAATTGGATTATATTCTGACGCATCCGTCGAAGGGCGTGCCAAAGGTGTACGAGGTGACGGTGCGCGGGAAATTTTCGGAAAAATTGGCGAGAAATATGGAAAAAGGCGTGCAGCTTTCGGACGGACGCACGGCGCCTTGTGAGATAGAAGTCTTGGAATACGATGCGCCGCGGAATCGGACGCGGCTTCGCATGACGCTTCGGGAAGGGAAAAATCGGGAAATTCGGCGGATGATGGAGGCGTTTCATTTCCCCGTTTTCGCTTTGACGCGGGTGAAATATTCATTTTTGACGCCGGACGGGCTCGCAAAGGGCGCGTACCGGGCGCTGTCGCGGGAAGAAGTCGGGAAATTGTATGCGCTCTACGAATAATGTCGTCGTGATCGGCGCCGGCGTCGCGGGATTGATGGCGGCGATTCGGGCGGCGAAATGCGGCGCGAAGGTCACGCTGTTGGAGAAAATGGATCGCGTCGGGCTCAAAATGGGCATCACGGGAAAAGGCCGTTGCAATTTGACGAACGCGGCGCCGATTTCCGATTTCATTGAAAAGACGCCAGGAAACGGGCGTTTCCTGTACAGCGCGTATCAAAAATTTTCCAATCAAGATTTGCTGTCGCTCTTGGGCTCGTGGGGGTTGGAAACCATCGTGGAGCGCGGCGGGCGTGTGTTTCCGAAAAGCGAGGACGCGCAGGAGGTGCGGCGGCTTTTTATGAAAAAGCTCACGGCGGCGGGCGTGGATTTACATTTGGAGGAGCCGGCGCTCTCCGTCGTGGAAGCGGGCGGTCGGGTGACGGGCGTTGCCACGCGGCGCGACACGTATCCGGCGGATGCCGTCATTTTGACGACGGGCGGCGCGTCGTATCCGCGGACGGGCTCGACGGGGGACGGCTATCGCATCGCCGCGGCGCTCGGCCACACGATTCGTCCGATTCGCCCGGCGCTGATTCCCCTCGTGTGCAAAGAAAATTACTGCAAGGAATTGCAGGGACTTTCGCTCAAAAATGTGACGCTTACCGTCACGGCGGGCGGGCGGCGAAAAGCGTCGCAAATGGGCGAGATGCTTTTCACGCATTTCGGCGTATCGGGGCCGATTGTGCTCATGCTGTCCGACGCCGTTTCCCTTTGGCTGTCGCAGGGACACAAAGTCACGGGCGAAATCAATTTGAAACCGGCGCTGTCGGAAGAAACTTTGGATGCCAGGCTCTTGCGCGATTTGGAAACGCATCACGGAAAGCAGATGAAAAACGCGCTGGTCGATTTGCTGCCGCAGCGATTGATTTCCGTTATTTTGCGCCTTTCGGACATTCCGGAAGACTTGCCGGCGGCGTCGCTCACGAAACATTTGCGGACAAATTTGCGCTACAGTCTGCAACATATGCCGCTCATGATTACGGCGACGCGGCCCATCGAAGAGGCCATCGTGACGGCGGGCGGCGTGTCCGTGAAAGAGGTGGAAGCCGCGACAATGGCGTCCAAACTCGTGCAAGGACTGTATTTTGCCGGAGAAGTGCTGGACATTCACGCCTATACTGGCGGCTATAATTTGCAAGCCGCGTTCTCGACGGGATTTGTCGCGGGGACGGCTGCGGCGGGAGGGATTTTTGATGAAAAAACGATTATCGATAGCCATTGACGGGCCGGCGGGCGCGGGGAAAAGCAGTGTCGCCAAAATTTTGGCCAAAGACATGGGATACACCTATCTCGATACCGGCGCGATGTATCGGGCGATCACGTATGAAGCGCTGCGGCTCGGCATTTCTGATCCGTCGATGATTGTCACCATGGCGGAGGGATTGGATATGTACTTGCTGCCCGGAGAGGAAACGATGCGCGTTTTTCTCGACGGAGAAGAAGTGACGGAGTATTTGCGCACGCCGGAAGTCTCGGCTGCCGTTTCCGCCGTTTCCGCCATTCCGAAAATTCGTGAGCTCATGGTGGATGTGCAACGGAAACTTTCGAAAGCGGGCGGCACCGTGCTGGACGGTCGCGACATCGGTACCGTCGTCCTGCCGCACGCGGATGTAAAAATATTTCTCACAGCCTCGCCGCACGTGCGCGCGCTTCGCCGTTTCAAAGAAATGAAAGAAAGCAATCCGTCTGTCACGGTGGAGGACATCGAGGCGGACATTCGGGAGCGGGACGAAAAAGACAGCACGCGCGCCGCCTCGCCTTTGCGCCCGGCCGCCGACGCCATTCGGCTGGACAACAGCGATTGGACGCTGGAGGAGACGGCAGCGGCCATCCGAAAAATTTGTCTTGAAAAAATGGGAGACTAACCATGCTGCGAGCTTGCATTTATGCCTTTCTGCGCGCTACGATGGGATTTTATTTCTTTACCGTGAAAGGGCTTCGTTGCGAGGGCGTCGAAAACATTCCGAAAGAAGGCGCCGTGATTGTTGCGCCGAATCACAAAAGCAATTTCGATCCGCCGCTCATTGGAATCTGTTCTCCGCGCATCGTCCATTACATGGCGAAGGAAGAGCTTTTTGAGAAACCGATTTTGGCGCCGATTCTTCGTTTCTTCGGGACATTTCCCGTCAAGCGCGGCTCGATTGACCGCAGCGCCATTCGCCAAGCGATGAAGGAAATCAAAAACGGAGAGCCGCTCGGTATTTTCCCGGAAGGGACGCGCGTCCGCGGAAACAAAATCGGCCGCTTCCACGACGGAATGGCCAGCCTCGCTCTCATGACAGGCACGCCGGTTCTTCCCGTTGCCGTCATCGGTTCCGAGAGATTCCCAAAGAAAAAAGGCCCGCTCGCGGTGATTTTCGGGAAACCGATTCCTGTCCAAAAACAGAAAACCTCGCCGGAAGCCATTGCCGAATTGAACGAAAAAGTCCGCACGGCACTACTTTCCATGCGGGAAGAATATTGCAAGAAATGCGGATACGATGAAAATGCGTGAGGAATTTTGAGAAACAAAAATTTTTCACGCGTTTTTGCGTGGAGAAAGCGGAGTGTTTCTCGTAAATTTTTATAAAGAATTGCCGCCGGTGGTACCGCTAAAAGTTAGCAGTGAGTAGTGAGCAGTGAGCAGTGCAGGTACGCGCTTCGCGCGATTTTTATGAAAATTCGCCGTAGGCGCACTGTTTGAGAGCTGTGAGCCGTGAGCCGCGAGCCTGGAGCTTTTAAGAGGAAGCGCTTTGCGCGATTTTTATAAAAAAATTCGCCGTAGGCGCACCGCTTTCTGCTCCAAGCTCTCGGCTCAAAGCTCCAAGCTGTTCCCGCTGTAAGGAGGCCCGCCTGTGCAAAATTCGTCGGCGCCGCGCCAATAGAAGTTAGCAGTGAGTAGTGAGCAGTGAGCAGTGCAGGTACGCGCTTCGCGCGATTTTTTTGTACAGCAAGAATCACAAACGCCTCAAAAGCCAAGCAGGAAAAAGCTCTGCTAACTGCTAATTGCTCATTGCTAATTGCTAACTGTCTTGCCCTGGCGGCGGTTTCTTTCCTTTGCTTCGTTTCCTTTCTTTCCCGGGAAAG
>CAVHDO010000025.1:0-16348 GCA_963634795.1 Oscillospiraceae bacterium | reverse complement strand
GCGCTACCTTGTGATCATACGGCCGTATAAAGTACATAATCGGTAGACTTGCTTTAGAAACATCGGCTTAAGCCGCGCGTTCATCCCTTACGTCAATCACTATAACACAAAAGAAAAGGGAAGGAAAGCAGAAAAATAATAAAATTTTCATAACAATTCGAAAGGCCGGATCAGTGAATTTTCTGCGAAAAAACAGCCATTGTCATCCGAAATTTTTTCATTCGCAAATTCCGGATGACGGATTTACAATTTGCAGTCAAGTGCAAGATACAATAGTTTTGAATGTCGGAAAATTTTGCCAAAAAATTGACTTGTTTTTAGTGATGAAAAGTGATGAAAACTGTAATTTCATTGCTGTTTACCGGAAGGAAAGTGTTGTTTTTTTGAAAAAAGGAAACATTTTTTGAATTTTTTCAACTTTTATTGAATGTTTTTATTTGTTTAGTGGTAACGAGTGGAAAATAGTGGAAAATTTTGGACGCGATCAAAATTCCACGTTTTCATGGCCTAAAATCGTAAATAAAACATAAAGTTTCTTGCGGAATAATTACGAAACGAGAAAATGGGTTGCCGCAGCAAGACAAAATTTTTTGAAAAAAGTTTGCCGAAAAGGGTTGAAAGGGATTAAAAAGGCTTGCATCGTGTTTTTGTGTCACGACATTTTTACGCGTTTACGGCCACGTTGTTTCCTCTCATTTTTTCTTAAAATGAGAAAATATGGTATAATGCTGTATAAAAATACAGTTTATATAAAAGTATCAGAAGACGGGAAAGCAGTTCGTTTCCCGTTTCCTGTATCGGATTGACCAGTAAAATACGCCGTGAAGCATTCATTTCGGCCGGATGGGGAGAGCACGATGAAAAATTCCAGAATCATGAAGATTAAAGAAATTATTCAAAATGAAGTGATTGAGACGCAGGAAGAACTGACGTCGGCGCTGCGGCGGGAGGGGATTGTCGTGACGCAGGCGACGGTGTCGCGCGACATCAAGGAGCTCATGCTCGTCAAGGTGCCGTACGGGAGCGGGCGGTATCGGTACGCGCTTTCGGAGGCGAAGGGGCGCGTGCTGAGCGATAGCCATCTGGCGGTGCTGTTTCGCGAAGCGGTCATCAAAGTCGACAGCAGCCTGAATTTGGTCGTCATTCACACGATTCCGGGCTCCGCGCAGGCGGTGGCGTCGTCGGTCGATCACTCGGGAAATCCCGCGATTTTGGGGACGGTGGCCGGCGATGACACGATTCTGGTGATTATGCGCGCGGAGAAAGATGTGCCGGCTTTTGTCGAACGGCTGAAAACGCAGTTGAAGGTGTGAGAAACGGGAGGCGGCCATGCTGCAAAGACTCCATATCGTAAATTTTGCGATCATCGAAGATACGGTCATCGAGCTCTCGGACGGCGCGACGGTGTTTACGGGGGAAACGGGCTCCGGGAAGTCGATTCTGATGGATGCGTTGGCGATTTTGCTGGGGCGCCGGGCGTCGGTGGACATGATTCGGACGGGAAAGGATTTTTTCCGCGTGGAAGGTGTTTTCACGGTCGACGAGACGATTTCCGCGCTGTTGGAAGAAATGGGACTCGAGGCGGAGGACGGGGAAATCATCGTCACGCGCAAAATGAATACGGCCGGGCGCGGAATGTGCTTGGTGAATGGCGCGGCCTGCACGGTGAAGCAACTCGACCGGCTCGGCAGTGCGCTGGTGAAATTGCACGAGCAAAATGACAATGCGGAGCTCCTGTCGTCGGATTTCTGCCGTTTCCTGATCGATCATTCGGATGAAACGATCAAGGAAACGGCGGCGGCGTACGGCGCTCTGTACGCGCGTTTCCGGAAATTGAAAGAGCAGATCGAGGAGCTCGGGCGCGGGAAGCAGGAAAATGAGCGGCGGCTGGACATTCTGCAATGGGAAATCGAGCAGATTGAGGGCGCGGACATTTCGGATTTGGAAGAGGATGCGGCGCTGGCGGAGCGGCTCTCGGTCATGGAAAATCATGAGCGCATTTACACGGGGCTTCGCGCGGCGTTGGAAGCACTGACGGGGGACGCGGGGGCGCAATCGGGGCTCGCGGAGGCGTCGTCGGAAGTGGCGGGCATCGCGGAGTACGACCAGGCGCTCGCGTCGGTGTCCGAATCGCTCCAAAGCGCGCTGTACACGGTGGAAGACGCGATTTCCGAATTGGAATCGTACGCGTCGCACGAAGATTTTTCCGAAGAGGAATTGGCGAAACTGCAAGACCGCGACGAATTGCTTTCGCAGCTGAAAATCAAATACGGCCCGACACTTTCGGATGTGCAGAAATATTTGGAAACAGCGCGCCGGGAGTACGATGATTTGCACGCGCTGGTGTACGACAGCGAAGGGCTCCGAGAGGAACTCCAACATTTGACGGCGGAGGTGCAGAAAAAAGCGGGAGAGCTCAATGCGCTTCGCCGCGAAAAAGGAAATACGCTGTGCCGCAAAATTGGGGAATCGCTGCGGGATATGAGCATGGAACACGCGGTGCTGGAGCTGCGGGTGACGGACAGTGAAACTCCGACGGCGGCCGGCGCGGCGAATGTGGATTTCTATTTTTCGGCCAATCCGGGTGAGCCGGCGCGACCCATGCGGCAAGTGGCATCCGGCGGCGAAATTTCCAGAATTTCTTTGGCAATCGAAGATATTTTTTCGGATCTCTTCGCGTGCCGGACTCTCGTCTTCGACGAAATCGACACCGGCATCAGCGGCGGCGCGGCGCTCCGCGTGGCAAAAAAAATCGCGTCGCTGGCCAAGCGCGTCCAGCTCCTCTGCATCACGCATATGCCGCAAACGGCCGCCATGGCCGACACGCACTACGCCATCCGCAAAACGGTGGAAGGCGAGCGCACGATTTCCACTGCGGTCCGCCTTTCGGAAGAAGAAAGCATTCTGGACATCGCCTGGATGATTTCAGGAAACAATCCGCCCTCGGAAAGCGCGATAGCTTCGGCGAAGGATTTGCGGAAAGCGGTGAAGGGATAAAAGTGCACAGTACACAGTACACAGTGCACAGGGTGGCGTGCTGAGTTTTTTTGTCAGGCGGGATGGAGACGTCAGATGGTCAGACGTCAGACGTCAGACTTTAGCGGAGGCGCTCCGCGCGATTTTTATAAAAAGAAATGCGCGAAGCGCACTCCTGTCAGCCCTCTTTTGAAAGAGGGTGCCCGAAGGGCAGGAGATAGAGTGCCTCGCAGAGGCACAATTTCAGCTGTAACGTGCAGAACGAGAATGACTTTCTCAGTCCAATTCGTTTCTTTACTTTAGCAAGAAATTATGCGCCTGCGGCGCATTTTACCTTCCGGCCCTACGGGCCACCTTCCTTAGAAAAAGGAAGGCTAAGCAGTGCGCGCTCCGCGCGATTTTTTTATAAAACAAATGCGGCGGAGCCGCCACAAGTTAAGCCCTCTTTATTGGAAGAGGGTGCCCGAAGGGCGGGTGATGGGACGCCGAAGGCGCAATATAAAATGTCGCGAAGCGACACCGCTTTCGTCTGACGTCTGATTGTCTGATGTCTGACGTCTCGACCTCTTTGTGTGCTCCAAGCTCCCGGCTCCCCGCTCCCGGCTCCAAGCTCCAAGCTGTTTCCTATTTCAAAATTTCCGATAAAAAGAAAGCTTCTTATCATAATATTCGATATGGCATATGGAAAACTTGCAAACAAAAATGGCGGCTTGGGCATTGACGGGGCGCTTTTTTTATTGTAATTTAGAGGAAATAAAAATGTCGATTTCAAAAGGGAGGTAGCCTATGATTTCTGTATTGGTGAATGGCGCCGGCGGACGGATGGGGAGCGAAGTCGTCCGCGCGGTGGAAGCGGATGCGGAGCTTTCGCTCGTCGGCGGCGTCGATCCTTGTCATGCGGGCGAGGACGTCGGCAAGGTCGCCGGGATTGGCGAGAAGGGGATTGTGATGGCGGCGTCGCTTGCCGATGCGTTTGCGAAAGGGAAACCGGATGTCGTCGTCGATTTCACGAACCCTGCCGTTATTTTTGAAAACGCGAAAACGGTGCTTTCCGCCGGCGTTCACATGGTGATTGGCACGACAGGACTGACAGCGGAGCAGCGCGACGAATTGGCCGGGATTTCCGAAAAAACGGGCGCAAATGTCCTCGTGGCGCCGAATTTCTCGTTGGGCGCCGTGCTCCTCATGGAGATGAGCGAGAAAATTTCAAAATATCTGCCGGATGCGGAAATCATCGAATTGCATCACAACAACAAACTCGATGCACCCTCCGGCACGGCGAAGCTCACCGCGGAAAAAATGGCGGCGGCCAGAAGCACGGCGCCTGCCGAAGACAAGACGCGCGAAAGCATTCCGGGCGCTCGCGGCGCGAAAGTGGAAGGCATCACGGTGCACAGCGTCCGCTTGCCCGGTTTCGTCGCGCATCAGGAAGTCATTTTCGGCGGCTACGGAGAAATTTTGACGCTCCGCCACGATTCGCTGGATCGCAAAAGTTTCATGCCCGGCGTCGTGCTGGCCTGCAAAAAAATCGCCGCACACAAGGGTCTGACATACGGTTTGGAACAGTATTTGGATTAAAGAGGGTGCTATCATGATGAAACTTCCCCGCGTAGCCATTTTGGGCGCGACCGGTGCGGTCGGACAAGAATTTATCCGCCTCATCGAAGAAAGAAATTTTCCTTTTGCCGACTTGAAACTTTTGGCGTCGGCGCGTTCGGCCGGAAAGAAACGGATTATTTTCGGAAAGGAATACACGATAGAAGAAGCGAAGCCGGAATCTTTTGAAAATATCGACATCGCGCTTTTCGCCGGCGGCAACATCAGCAAGACGCTCGCGCCGGAAGCCGTCAAACGCGGCGCCGTCGTGATTGACAATTCCAGCACCTTCCGTATGGATCCCGATGTGCCGCTCGTCATCCCGGAAATCAATCCGGAAGACATTGCCTGCCACCACGGCATCATCGCCAATCCGAATTGCTCGACCATCATCATGCTGATGGCGCTGAAACCGATTCACGACCTGTCAAAAATTCGCCGCATCATCGTTTCCACCTACCAAGCCGTTTCCGGCGCGGGAAAAGAAGGCATCGACGAACTCTTGGGCGAGCTCGAAGCGTTGACAACGGGGAAGACCTACGAACCGAAAATTCTCCCCAGCAGCGGCCTTCCGAAACATTATCCCATCGCGTACAATCTCATTCCGCAAATCGACGTCTTCCTCGACACCGATTACACCAAAGAAGAAATGAAAATGGTGCACGAGACGCACAAAATTTTCCACGACGACACCATCGGGATCACCCCGACGACCGTGCGCGTGCCGGTCATCCGGAGCCATGCGGAATCCATTTACATCGAAACGGAGCGCCCGCTGTCCGTTTCCGAAATCAAAGAAGCCATCGCGGCGTTTCCCGGCGCCGACGTCAAGGACAATCCGGCGGAGCAGCTCTATCCGATGCCGCTCGACACCTCGGATAAGAACGACGTCCTCGTCGGCCGCATCCGCAAGGACACCGTCTGCGAAAACGGCATCAATCTTTGGGCGTGCGGCGACCAAATCCGCAAAGGCGCCGCGCTCAATGCGCTTCAGATTGCCGAATATATGATTGACAAAGAAATGTTTTAAGCAAAGGGGGATATAATCATGGTTCAGTTGGGACGCGTCATTACCGCGATGATTACACCGTTTGGAGAAGACGGCGCCGTCGATTACGAAGCGGCGGTCAAGCTGGCGAAACATTTGATTGCGCACGGCTCGGAAGGCATTCTCGTCGGCGGCACGACCGGCGAAGGCGCCACGATGAGCGAAGAGGAGAAACTCACGCTCTACCGCCGGATTGTCGATGAAGTCGGGAGAAGAGCGCCCGGCAAAAAAGTGCCGATTATGGGAAACGCCGGCGCCATCGACACCGCCGCCTCTTGCGCCTTTGCGAAAAAAGTACAGGAAACGGGCGTGGACGCCATTCTCGCCATCGTTCCTTTTTATGTGAAACCGACCCAGGAAGGCATGTTTCAACATTTCAAAGCCATCGCCTCCTCCGTCGACATCCCCGTCGTCCTCTACGACGTCCCGGGCCGCACGAATACAAGCATCGCGCCGCAAACTGTCAAGCGCCTTGTCGACGTCTGCCCGAATATCGTCGGCATCAAAGATGCCACAGGAAACTGGGATCACGTGACGCAGGAAAAAATTCTGCTGCCCGATGATTTCCTCGTCTACAGCGGCGACGATTCCTACACCTATCCGATTCTGGCCGCGGGCGGCGCCGGCGTCATCAGCGTCTCCGCGCACATCATCGGCGACGATATGCTCGCCATGATCGACGCCTTTCAAAAAGGAGACAGAGAAAAAGCCTTCGCGCTCCACAAAAAAACGTATCCGATCAATAAAGGCATCTTCTTCATCACCAGCCCGATTCCCATCAAAACGGCAGTGAATCTCCTGGGACTCCCCGGAGGAAATTTCCGCCTCCCCATGGTCCCGGCCAGCGCCGACGAGGTGGCGTATGTAAAGAAAATGCTGCAGGACTACGGTCTGCTGTGATAAGAAAAAGAAGAAACGCAAAGAGCTGATAAAAATGCTTGAGTGTGAAGGGATTGCATTGGAGGTGTAGTAAATGGTAACATACGAAGAGATTGTCAAGAAATTGGGATTTGACCCAATCGCCAATCCGCGTGACTATAGCCGCATACCAATACAAGAAGATGACTCAAAGCCGAGCGTATACAGCGTATTGAACGAGGAAGAACTGGATTTCATGATAGAGAAATTGTGTAAAGGGAAAAGGCCTAAAGAAGTTTCAGAGTAACTGATTTTTACCACGACGAAAGCCGTGGTATTTTTCTGTGCGATTCAAAACATAATTGCCCGAATAAATCTGTAAGAAGAGAACAGGCGGGCCTCTTTGCCGCAAGCGCGGCGGGAGAGTCAAACAGGGCTAAGACGTCAGACGGCCAGATATCAGATTTTCTCATCTCTGTCACCGAAAAGATTTGTATCTCAAATGCCACAAAAAGAAAAGCAAGAAAAAAGCTCCGCTTCTCTTCCCTCTTTCCTCTTCCCTCTTCCCTAAAAAAATAAAATAGTTCGACAGAATGTGATACAATAAGGGACGTATTTCAATGAGAAAGGGAAAAGAATGTACGAATATATTTGCGCTGTGATTGTCGGGATTGTGGAAGGGCTGACGGAATATTTGCCGGTGTCTTCCACGGGGCATATGATTATCATCGGGCATATGCTCGGTTTTGAGGGGCCGCTGGCGGATGTGTTTGATATTTTCATTCAGCTCGGGGCGATTCTGTCCGTGGTGGTCGTGTACAAGGAAAAATTCATTCGGATGTTGCCGCGAAAGAATTGGTTTTCGGCGCGTGGCGCTTCGCCTTTCAATATCGCCGTCGCGATGTTTCCGGCTTGTCTCATGGGGCTCCTTTGCCACGGTCTGATTAAAAATTATCTTTTCGGACCGGCGACGGTCATCGTGGGGCTCGTCGCCGGCGGGATTTTTATGATTGTGGCGGAAAAATGGAAACGGGCTTTTGTCGTGACGGATGTCGACGACATTTCGACGGCAAAGGCGCTGCAAATCGGGCTCTTCCAATGTCTCTCGCTCTGGCCGGGTTTCTCACGGAGCGGCAGCACGATTGCGGGCGCGCTCTTTCTGGGCGTCACGCGGAAAGCGTCGGCGGATTTTTCTTTCATCATGGCCGTGCCGCTGATGTTTCTGGCCGTGACGTACGATTTATTGAAATCCTGGGGCGAGCTGTCTTTCTCGGATTTCGGCGTCCTGGCCGTCGGCTTCGTGACCTCTTTCGTCGTCGCGTATCTTTCTATTCTCTGGTTTCTGAAATTTCTGAATCGCTCGACGCTGACGGCCTTCGCGTATTATCGTTTCGTCTTCGCGGCGTTCTCTGCGTATTATTTCTTTATGTAAAATTTTTGTCATTTGCAGTCTCTGCGGAGGCTGTTTTTTCTTTGGCGCCAAAGATTCGGAATCGAAAAATTTCTTTTCTTATATGATATAATACTGTTATTCAGAGTCTGTTTTGGAAAAGGAGGAATGAGATGGCAAAGGAATTTTCCTTCGACGTGGTCTGTCGGACGGATTTGGCGGAGGCGGCGAACGCGGTGAATCAGGCGGCCAAGGAAATCGGGACGCGTTTCGATTTCAAGGGCAGCAAGAGCCGCGTGGATTTGGCCGCGGATGTCATCACGATTTTGGCGGATGACGAGTTCAAGCTGCGTCTTGTGCGGGAAATTTTGAATGGGAAACTGGTGAAGCGCGGCATTTCTCTGAAAAATTTGGAAGAGGGAAAAAAGGAAGCGGCGGCCGGCGGGATGTGCCGTCAGCAACTGACTTTGAAAAACGGAATTTCTTCCGATCTGGCCAAGGATATCGTCAAGCGCATCAAGGGCTCCGGAATCAAGGTGGCGGCGAAAATCAATGGGGATGAGCTGCGCGTTTCCGGGAAGGACAAGGATGATTTGCAGGCGACGATTCATTTCCTGAAGGAGCAGGATTTGCCGGTCGAGTTGCAATTTACGAATTATCGCTGATGGAAGAAACAGAAATTCAGAAACCGATGCGGGAAGGTCACACGACGGGGGCGACGGCGACGGCGGCGATGAAGGCGGCGCTTCTCGCGCTCCGCGGTGAGTTTCCTTCGGCGGTGACGGTGCTTTCGCCGCAGAATACGGAAATCACGGTGCCGATTGAGGAGGCGTCGGCGAAGGATGGCGTGGGGACGGCGACGGCGCTGAAGGATGGCGGTGATGATCTGGATGTGACGCACGGGACGCCGATTGTGGTTTCGGTCCGGTACAGGGAAAAAATCGGACTGGAACTCATCGCGGGAAAGGGCGTCGGCACGGTGACGAAGCCGGGATTGCAGGTGCAAGTCGGGCGTCCTGCGATCAATCCGGGGCCGCAAATCATGATGCAAAAGGTGTACGAAGAATTTTCAGACGGGCGCGGCCTCGAGGTGACGGTGTCGGTCCCGAAAGGGGAGGAGCTCGCGAAGCAGACGCTCAATCCTGCGATGGGCGTCGTCGGCGGGATTTCCATCATCGGGACGACGGGAATCGTGAAGCCGATGAGCGAGGACGCGTACAAGCGTTCGCTGGTGCCGCAGCTGTCCGTGATCAAAGCGTCGGGCGCGAAGGTCGTCGTGTTGACGCCGGGACGTATCGGCGAGCGGGCGGCGAAGGCGGTCGGGATTCCGACGGACATTGTCGCGGAGACGAGCAATTTCATCGGTTTCATGCTGGAGCAAGCGGTCGCGATGGGATTTGAAAAAATTCTTTTGATCGGCCACATGGGGAAACTCTTGAAAGTGGCGTCGGGATCGTTTCATACGTACAATCGAAACAGCGACGGGCGCATGGAGACGATGGCGGCGTACGCGGCGGCAAACGGGGCGAGTGCTTCGGTCGTGCGCGAAATTTTGGCGTGTATCACGACGGACGGCGCGGCGGAAATCGTTCGGCGCGAGCATTTGGAAGCGATTTATCCGGAAATGGCGAAGCGAGCCGAGGTGCGCGCCGAGCGTTACATTTTCGGAAAAGCGCGCGTCGGCGTCGTCTTCGTTTCGATGGAAGGGGAAGTCGTCGCGGCATCTTCCTACGCGAAGGAATTGCAAGAGGAGGCGGCATGGCACATCGATTGATTGTCGCGGGCATCGGGCCGGGAAGCCGGGATATGATTTTGCCGCGCGCTTTGACGGCCATCGAGGGCGCTCAATTTTTGGTCGGCGGCAGACGCGCGCTCTCCGATTTCGCGAAAGAAAATCAGGAAATATTTCCCGTCACGGGCGATTTGTCGTCTCTGGTTGATTGGATTTCCGAGAAACTTCCGTGCGGCGATGTCGTGGTCATGGTGAGCGGCGATCCCGGTTTCTACAGTCTGCTTCCTTTTTTGAAACGAAAATTTCCGGATGTTTCCATCGAGGTCATTCCGGGGATTTCGTCGGTGCAGGCGGCGTTTTGCGCGGTGGGCGAATCGTGGCAGGGCGGCGAATGGCTGTCTTTCCACGGGCGTGTGCCGGATAAAAAAAAGCTTTGCTACGAAGAGGGCAAGCGTCTCGCGTTTCTGACGGACGGCGAGCACAACGCGGCGTATATCGCAAAATATCTGGTGCAAATGGGCTGGCCGGCGGAGACGCGCGCGGCGGCCTGCGAACATTTGTCGTATGAAAATGAGCGAATCGTCAGGGGGACGCTGGCGGAAATTTCGGCGCTTTCCGGATTCGCGGAGTCGGTATTGGCGGTGATGGGATGAGACAATTGGGCATCGCGGATGAGGAATTTATCCGCGGAAAAGTGCCGATGACCAAGGCGGAAATTCGTGCGATGGTCATGGTGAAAGCGGCGATTGACGAGACGGACACAGTCTGCGACATCGGCGCCGGGACGGGTTCGCTTTCGATAGAAGCGGCGCTTTGCGCTCCGAGGGGCAAGGTTTACGCAATTGAAAGAAATCCGGAGGGCATCGCGCTTATTTCGGAAAATGCTAAAAAATTCGGTTGCAAAAATATAGAAATCATCGAAGGCGAAGCGCCGTCCGCGATGGAACATCTTCCCGCGCTCGATGTGGTTCTAATCGGCGGAAGCGGCGGCAGCCTGTCCGGCATTTTGGACAAGGCAGACGCGCGCCTATCCCAAGGAGGCCGCATCATCATCACAGCGGTTACAGTGGAAACGACAGAAGAAGTCGTCCGCGAAATGGGAAAAAGAAATTACGCAGTGGACGGATTCCAAATGCAGGTGAATCGCCTGCGGCGCTTGGGACACTACCATTTGTACGATCCGCAGAGTCCGATTTTTATTTTCACTTGTGTGAAGAAATAATTGGGATGCAGCGGAGAGTCGGGAGCTTGGAAAGTGGGCAGTGAGTAGTGAGCAATTAGCAGTTGGCCGAGCTTTTTCTTGCTTGGCTTTTGTGGCAGGCAAGATGAAGACGTCAGACAATCAGACGTCAGACATCAGACGAAAGCGGAAGCGCTTCGCGCGATTTTTTATAAAAAATGCGGCCGCAGGCCGCTACCGATTAGCCATCTTCGGGAGGCGACTTTCCGGTGGACGGTCGCCGGTGCCTCAAAGTGCCGAGTGATGGGACGCCGAAGGCGAATATAAAAAATGAGCGGAGCGCTACATATCAGCCCTCTTCAGGAAGAGGGTGGCGCGAAGCGCCGGGTGATGGTCAACGTATGTGAGAAAAAAGCTTAGTAGTAGAATTTTTTCAGCGTAATGCCTCATGGCAGATGAAAACTTTTCAGTGATTCTGTTCTTTTGCTGTATTTCACATACAGTGACCATCATCCGCCCCTACGGGGCACCTTCTTCCAGAAGAAGGCAAACAGGAGGCGGCTACGCCGCATTTTATATAAAAGTGTCGCGAAGCGACACCGCTTTTCTCATGACTTTTATGCTAAGCAACGCGCAAGGAAACCCGCCGTGCAAAATTCGCCGAGGTCCGCGCCAATAAAAGTTAGCAGTGAGTAGTGAGCAATTAGCAGTGCAAGTACGCGCTTCGTGCATTTTTTATACAACAAGAATCACAAACGCCTCAAAAGCCAAGCACGAAAAAGCCCTGCCAACTGCTAATTGCTCATTGCTAACTGCTAACTGTTCGAAGGCTGAGCGGCGGCGCCCCATGAGCCGAGGCGAATTTTGCCCTGGCGGCGGCTTCTTTCTCTTGCTTCGTTCTCTTTCTTCCCCGGGGAAGAAAGAGAATGAAGAAGCTGTAAGGAGTTCCGTACGAAAGAACGGAAAATGACCAGCGGCGCATGCCGCATTTTGCGTAGCAAAATAAAACGCGCCGAAAGGTGCAAAACTTTATATTTCACATAGAGTCGCCCATCACCCGGCCTGACGGCCACCCTCTTCCCGAAGAGGGCTAATTGGTGGCGGCTCCGCCGCATTTATATTATATGCGCTACCGGCGACCATCCACCGACAAGTCGCCGGCGGCAGAAACAGTTTCGTTTCCTTTTCTAAAAGGGAAAAAATTTGCCATCTTAAAGGAGGAGATACAATGGCAAAAGTGTATTTTATCGGCGCGGGTCCCGGCGACCCGGAACTCATCACCGTCAAAGGACGGCGGCTCATTTCCGAGGCGGATGTCGTGATTTATGCGGGTTCGCTCGTCAATCCCGACATTTTGCATTGCGCGAAAAAAGATGCCGCCATCTACAACAGCGCGACGATGAATTTGGATGAGGTGCTGGACGTGACCATCGCCGCCGTCAAAGAAGGGAAAACGGTGGCGCGCGTGCACACGGGAGACCCGGCCATTTACGGCGCGATCCAAGAGCAGATGGATGGGCTTCGCGCGGCGGGGATTGAAGATTTTGAAGTCATTCCCGGCGTCAGCTCGTTCTTGGCGACGGCCGCTGCCTTGAAACAAGAATACACGCTGCCGAATGTGTCGCAGACAATCATCGTCACGCGCATGGAAGGCCGGACGCCGATGCCGCCGAAAGAAAAATTGTCCCTGCTGGCTTCGCACGGCGCGACGATGTGCATTTTCCTCTCCGTGCAGGCGATTGAAGACGTCATGGCGGAATTGGTCGCCGGCGGCTATGACAAGACGACGCCCGTCGCGATTGTGGAGCGGGCGACTTGGCCTGATCAGCGCATTTTCCGCGGCACGATTGAGACCATTCCGGGCATTATCAAAGAAGCGGGCGTCGCGCGGCAGGCGATGATTGTCGTCTCGCGCGTCTTGGGCGCCGATTACGATTTGTCGAAACTTTACGACCGCCACTTCACGACAATGTTCCGCAAAGGGACGGACGAGGCATGAAATATGCCGTGATTTCCGTTTCCAAAGAAGGCGCGCTTCTGGGGCAACGCGTATTGGACGCGATGCCGGGAGGCACGGCCTTTGAACGGAGCGGAGAGGAAAGCGGCGGCGCGGCACAAATTTTTCAAAAGACGATGGCGCTCACGGAGAAAATTTTTCCCGCGTACGACGGCCTTCTGTACATCATGGCGAGCGGGATTGCCGTCCGCGCCGTGGCGCCGCACGTGGCGAGCAAGACGTCGGACCCCGCGGTGCTCGTCATGGACGAATGCGGGAAACATTGTATTTCTCTGCTCTCCGGTCATTTGGGCGGCGCGAACGATTGGGCGCGGGAAACAGCGCTCGTCGTGGGCGCCGATCCCGTGATTACGACGGCAACGGATGTACACGGCCGCCTTTCGCCCGATGCGCTCGCGAGGAAACTCTGTCTTCGCGTCGAGCCGGTCGAAGCGCTGAAACCCGTCAATGCGGCGATAGCGCGGAGCGATGCGTTCGGCTGGTTTGTCGATTCGGATGCGGACGACGCTCCGTATTTCCTTCAAAAATGCAAGGAGGAAGGTGCGGAAGCGGAATATTTTTCCGAAGATAAAATACAAAATGTTTCCTCTTGCGCGATTTTGACGGAGAGAAATCTGTCCGCCCCCGTGCCGCACGTCCTTTTGCGGCCGAAAAATTGTTTCATCGGCATCGGTTGCAAGAGAGGGACGAGCGAGGCGCTGATTGCGGACGCCGTGCGACGCGCCACGGAGACGGTCGGCATTCGGATGTCGCAAGTGAAATCGCTCGCCAGTGTCGATAAAAAATCCGATGAGGAAGGACTCTTGGCCTTCGCCGAGAGTTGCCGCCTTCCGATTCATTTTTATTCCGCCGAGACGCTCCGAAAAACAGCGGAGGAAAAGCATTTGGAATCGTCCGGTTTTGTTCAGAAAGAAATAGGAGTGGGAAACGTATGCCAAGCAGCAGCATTAACGGAAGCGTCGCAGGGAAGGACGCTTCTTGCGAAAACAAAATTTCCGTCTGTGACGGTGGCGATTGCCGTGGGATTGTCCGGGTCATCGGGATCGGGCCGGGTCACGAAGAGGAAATGACGCCGAAGGCCGCCAAAGCCATCGAAGATTCGGAAATTATCGTCGGGTACAGCACGTACATCACCATCATTCGCGACCTGATCGCCGGCAAGGAAATCGTCGGAAACGGAATGCGCCAGGAAGTCGACCGCTGCCAGAAAGCGGTGGATTTGGCTGTGGAAGGAAAGCGCGTCGCCGTCGTTTCTTCCGGAGATCCCGGCGTGTACGGCATGGCCGGGCTCGTGCTGGAGCTGGTGGAAAAATTGCCGAAAGAGCAGCGCCCTGCGGTGGAGATTGTTCCGGGGCTCACGGCGGCAAATACGTCGGCCGCGGCTTTGGGCGCTCCGCTCATGCACGATTACGCCGTAATTTCTCTCTCCGACCTCATGACGCCGTGGGAACAAATCAAAAAGAGAGCGCGGCTCGCGGCGGAAGGCGATTTCGTGATTGCGCTCTACAATCCGAAAAGTCGCGAGCGCGCCGATTATCTGAATCAGATTCGCGAGATTGTGCTGGAATTTCGGAAACCGGCGACGCCGGTCGGCATCGTGCGCAAAGCGGGACGCCCCGGCATGAGCACGACAATCACGACGCTCGAAGCGCTTCCGGAGGCGGATGTCGATATGCAATCGACCGTGATTATCGGAAACAGCCGGACGTACGCCGAAGACGGCCACATGATTACGCCGCGGGGATACACGCTTTGATTTGGGTCATTGCCGGGACGAAGGACGGACGGGAAATCGCCGCTCGTTTGGCGGATGACGCGAAACAGAAATCCGGCGGAAACGAAGCAAGCATTCTGGTGACGGTCGTCAGTATGTACGGGAAACGACTCGCGATGCACGAAGGCATCGAAGTCGAAGTGGGGCGTTTCACAAAAGAAGAAATGCTGGCAGAAATCGAAAAGCACGGAATCAGCGTCATTTTGGACGCCAGCCATCCGTACGCGGCCATCGTGTCGGAGACAGCGCGCGAAGCGACAAAAGAGGCGGGCATTTTCTATGTGCGCTACGAACGCCCGGCCGTGCCGCTGCCCGATTATGAAAAATTATTTTCCGTCAAAGACGAAGAAGAGGCGGCCAAAGTCGCGGGGGAGAAAGGAAACAGGATCCTCCTCACGACCGGCTCGAAAACGCTCGCGACCTTCGTGAAATCGCCGGCGCTTGCCGGAAAAGAAATCCGCGCGCGCGTCCTGCCGACATCCGCGGTGCTGGCAGAATGCGAAGCGCTGGGTCTCTCGCCGAAGCAAATTTTGGCGCTGGAAGGTCCGTTTTCCTACGAAATGAATCGCGCCATGATTGCCGATTACAACATCGACGTCTTGGTTACGAAAAACAGCGGCGTCGTCGGCGGGAGTGACGCAAAATTTTCCGCCGCCGTCGATGCCGGTATTTCCATCGTCGTCATCGAGAAACCGAAGCCGAAAGCCACCGGTTTCCTCACTTTTTCCGATTCCGACACACTCGTCGCTTACATGGAGGGACATGATGAATTTCATTAAAAATCCGAGAGCCATCGAAGAAAACAGCATGGAGCTCATTTATCCTTTTATCAAAGATTTGGATTTGACGCCGGAAGAAATCACGGTGTATTCCCGGATGATTCACGCTGCCGGCGACGTGGAATACGGCCATCTCATCCGCACATCCGAGGACGCCGTCGCCCAAGGCATCGAAGCGCTCCGCGGCGGTTGCCGGATTTACACGGACGTCAATATGGTGCTGACCGGCATCAATAAAAATGCGCTGAAAGTCCTGGGCGGCGATTGTTTCTGCCGCATCGCCGATTCGGACGTCGCCCGCGCGGCCAAAGAAAAAAATGTGTCCCGCGCGATGGAAGCGATTCATTCCTTCGGCCATGACCTCGACGGCTCGATTATCGGCATCGGAAACGCGCCCACGGCTCTCTTCGAAGTCATCCGCATGACGCTGGAAGAGGAAATACGCCCGGCGCTCATCATCGGCATCCCCGTCGGTTTCGTCGGCGCAGCGGAATCGAAAGAATATCTGATTCAGAAAGCAAATGTCCCGTACATCACCGTCCGCGGCACAAAAGGCGGCAGCACCATCGTCGCCTCCGTCGTAAACGCTTTGATGTTCAACTTGGTGAATCGCGACAGTATGCTGTACGTGCAGGGGAAGAAGGAATAGGCCGTTCCTCCGTTTTCCGTTGTCCGCTGACCGTGAACCGGGCGTGAGAGATTTAGGTTTCATGCGGTTTGAATGGCTTGAAAGCTTGAAAAGGATTGAAAAGGCTTGAAAAGGCTTGATTAGAGCAAGGGCTTTCGTTTTCATGCGGCATGAAAAAACTGGAAGCTTGAAAAGGCTTGAGGGTGTGAGCGCTTTCGTTCGCATACGGCTGAATGTTGAAAAGTAAAGTCCGGCGCAAGGGGACCCGCCTGTGCAAAATTTGCCGAGGCCCGCGTCGTCATTTCCGAAAAGCAGAGCGCCGAGGGGCGCCGACGCGTCTCGCGGCCTTGCGTGGTAAGAATGCGTCATG
>CAVHDO010000024.1:0-16453 GCA_963634795.1 Oscillospiraceae bacterium | reverse complement strand
AATCGCTGCGCGACGAGATCGCATTGGCGGGCAATGTTTCTTCGAATGTCCGCCGGGTCGATGAGATCCGTTTCGTAGGTTTCTTCTTCGCCGATGGATTTGGGATCGCCGGGCGCTTTGACGGGGCGATTGTCGATGCCGACAGCGAGATGATACAGCTCGGCCCCTTGGCGCGCGCCGAAATACTGTTCCATTTTTTCTTGACCGAGCCGCTGGATGTCTCCAATTTTCCGAAGGCCGTGCGCGAGGAGACGTTTCTCCGTCACGCCGCCCACGCCCCAGAGACTGCGGACGGGTAGCGGCGCCAAAATTTCTTTCTCACGGCCGTAGGGAATGACGCAAAGGCCGTCCGGTTTCTCCATATCGCTCGCCATTTTCGCCAGAAATTTATTCGGCGCGATGCCGGCGGAAGCGACGAGGCCGGTTTTGTCCAGGATTTCTTTTTTGATGGCGCGACCGATTTCATTCACGCTTTGATAGCAAAAGCCCATGTCGCTGATGTCCATAAATGCTTCATCCAGGGAAATGGGCTCGATTTCGGTCGCGTAGTGCAGCATGATTTCATGAATTTCGTCGGACACTTCGCGGTAACGGGAGAAACGGCCGTGCACGAAGATGCCGTCCGGGCAGAGGCGCCGCGCTTGGGCGACGGGCATGGCGGAATGCACGCCGAAGCGCCGCGCTTCATAGGAGGCGGTTGCAACGACGCCGCGCGAAGAGAGGCCGCCGACGATGACGGGAAGGCCGCGCCATTCTGGATGTTCGCGCTGCTCGACGGACGCGAAAAAAGCATCCATGTCGACGTGCATGATCCAGCGCCGCATCGTAATCAGCCTTGGTTTTCGATGCGCCGTGCAAAATCGGCCGCGGCGGCAAAATCTTCTTCATTCGGATGCTGCTCCGCTTCCGTGAGACGAATGCGCCGCTCCTCCGAGAGTTCGTGCCCCGACGCGCGTTTCCCCGTTTCCAAAAATTGATGAAACGAATGCACGCGTCCCTGACAAAGGAAACCGCCCGCATAAACGGCGTCTTTCGGAAGCAGTGCGGCGGCACTTTTCAGATAATTTTGCCCGGCTTCCGTCTCCGGATACGCACCGGCCGTGCCGAAAACGGCGACACGCTTTCCGTGCAGCGCCGTTAAAATTTTCGTCGCTATCGGATCGGCGCCGCGGCGATAGGCCCAAAATCCGACGAAAATCAAATCGAAGGCGTCCAAATTTTCCGGCAAGCGCGCCGCCTCACAAAGCGTCGCCTCCGAAAGTGCCGCCGCGATATGCTCGGCGACCGCTTTTGTATTTCCCGTACGGGACGAATACACGACCAAACTTTTCATGATGATTCCCCTTTCCAATAAAAAAGAGCACCGAAAAAGTGCTCAGACCATCAATACCCGAAAGAATCCGTCCCGTCTTTGTCGGGAGAGCATTCCTTGCAATATTTGATCTGCTTGCAGACGCATTCGTTTTTCAATTTGTACAGCGCGGGCAAAAAATCCATGATTCGCTGAAACGTCTCGTCGCAAATGGAGTATTTCGTCCACAGTCCCTCACGGCGCGCGCAGACAATCCCGGCTTCAATCAAAATTTTCATATGATAGGAAAGCGTCGATTGCGAAAGCGTGAAATTGCTCAAAATATCGCACGCGCTCATTTCCGCGCACGAAAGCATATCGATGATGTGAAGCCGCGTCTCATCCGATAGCGCTTTGAATATCGCGGAAAATTCTTTGTAACTCGGTTCGTCCGTCATACAATGTCCTCCTTGTCAATCTTCCTCAAAAAAATATTTTTCTTTTCATTATATCATAAGAAAATCGATTTTTGTCAATTGACAGGAGATCTACCCTCAAAAAACATAGTGCAAATACATCACGCTTCTCCACTTGACTTGATAATTTCCAGCTTTTTATCACCCGCATGATTCGCTATTTCCTTTCCATCTTTGGCAAATGCTATGGCAAAGAGAAACGGAAATCCGCAGAAAACAGTATAAGCATAGCGAAATTCTGCAAATACCGGCGTTGCAATAAGTAGCGTCGCTATCACGGCTAAAAACGGAACAGTCCCAAATAAAACTTCTCTATCCTTTTTCATCAGCGCGCGATAAGAAAAAATCGTAATTCCCCAAACATAGATACCGATACTTAAGAAAATTTGCAAAAAAGGAGACGTTTCCCACCTTTTCAAATATTTTTTCAAGGCCTTATCAAACAGTGGACTTTTGACAGAGCGCTTGATTCCCAAATCATTTTTCTTCACGCTAATCGACCATCGCCAATACGAATAGCCTCCATTCCAATATCCTTTCGTCTGATCAATCCACGCTTTTATATAAGTTTGCGGATATTTCAGTCCCAATTGCAAATATAATTTCAGAAAATCTGCCGGATGTTGCCGCAGATATTCCTGATTTCCTTTCTGTCTGACCAACTTCTTAACCGGATCCGAGATAAAATTTTTATATGTTTTGGGCACTTTTTTCGGATCAATGACCTTACTTATGATTTCGCTCTGTTCTTCTGTGAGTTTTTTCCCATCCACAATGACGCGAGCCATTTGTTGTGCCGGAATTGATAACGACTCAATGGTATCCGGCTGCGTAACTTGCAAGAAATTTAGAATCGGATGTTTCAAAATAAAAGTCATCAGCAATATCATGAAAAACGAAGCGACGATTTTCTTCTGTTTCTTTCCGAACAAAACGATAAATACTATTGTGGTCACCAAAAAAGCAACCCACCCATTGCTCCGTAGCAGTGCCATTCCAAGAGCCGATAATATCAATACGATCCCATTCCATTTGGCATTTCCCACCGGTTTCAAATGACGATAACAAGCCACTGTAAAACAAGTGACGGCTGCTCCGAAAAATACATCTTTCCACATTGTCATGCTATACAGAATATGAAAAGGCGTAATGAGATAAAAAAGATATGCGCTCAAGGAAATTTTAAAATTTTTCGTACAACTGTAAATCGTCCCGACCACATACATGAAGCAGGCGCTCATGATCAAAATCGAAAAAACACTGTACAACGCCACCGCTTGATTGATTTCTCCGAAAATCTTAAATCCCAAAGCAATCAAAACGTGAATAATTTGTGTATGATAATACGGATGATGATTGGAATAAGAATGATTTAACAGCTGTGTCATTTGTGAAATGGAATCCAATGTCAATTCTCCGGGATATTGAGAAGCGAACAAAACAATGGCATACTCCGCCACCAGCAAGCCCCAACCAATCCAAAATACTCTTTGGGGATGACGAAATCCGCCGTCCGACCGAATAGATTGACAATTTGCCACTCCGATCAAAATTTCTTTAAAAAGAAGGAACCCAATACTCCAGAGCAAAAGCGCTTCCACAATTCCTCTGTACGCAAAAAAACGGCCGGCCGCCAAGCCTGCCAAAAATCCTCCGTCATCCGCGCCGATGAACATTCTGTAATTGGCCAGCACCACCGTGCTCGCCAAAAGAAATGAATACCCATTCGTCGTGCGCGTTTCGGATTTTGAAATTATTTCTGTCAGCGAAGCGGATTGCGCCCGCACCATCCCAAAATACAACGCCAACAGTCCCACCAAAAGATACGGCGCCATATAGGCATCCGATTTCGACAAATACGCACACCAATATAAAATCAGTACCAATTCCACCCAGATATGATTCTTAATGAATGCCGTCATGTGCCTCTCCTCTCAGCAACTGTTTCTTTTGTGCTTCCAGCGAAATCAAGTGCATCTCAAAATCCTGCCTGTTTTTCAAAACGGAATTTTGGAGTTGCAATCCGGCAAATAAAGACGAGATGGCGGCCAACATCGTAAAGCCGCAGACAATCAGCGTCGGAAAATTCGGCACCAAGCCGGTCTCCCAGTACGTCAAAAAGACGGGAATTGCAAAGCCGGCGGCCAGCAGCGCCAAAATCGCGGCGACGTTTCCGAAGAATGCCAGCGGCTTATAATTCCTGTACAGCCGAAAAATCGTCATGAGCACCTTGGCGCCGTCCACATATGTGTTTAGCTTCGACTCGCTTCCTGCCGGTCGATTCCGATAACCGATGACGACGTTTTCCACCTGCATATTTTTATCAATCGCATGAATGCTCATCTCCGTTTCGATTTCAAATCCTCGCGACAAGACCGGAAATGATTTCACGAATTGGAAACTGAACGCGTGGAAGCCCGTCATGATGTCTCGAATGTCCGTGTGAAACAAAAAATTAATCGCCGCTCTCACCAAAGAGTTCCCAAAATTATGAAACGGTCTCTTGTTCTCCTCAAAATACGTGGACGACAATCGATCCCCGATGACCATATCCGCATTTTGGCAAAGCACGCGCTCGACCATCTCCCGCCCGCACTCCGCCGGATACGTATCGTCGCCGTCAACAAGGATATACGCTTTCGCATCGATTTCGCGAAACATGCGGCGAATGACATTTCCCTTCCCCTGTCTGTATTCATGCCGCACGACGGCGCCGGCTTTCCGCGCGATGGCTGCCGTGTCGTCCGTGGAATTGTTGTCATACACATAAATTTGCGCTTCCGGCAATTCCCGCCTCCAATCTAGCACGACTTTTTCTATCGTCTGCGCCTCGTTGTAGCAAGGAATCAGTACCGCAATCTCATCCATAAAATCTCTCCCGCTTAAAGATTTTCCGCTAAGATACTGTATTTTTGACAATACTAATTTAATTATATCACCCCCCCCCTATGGCCTGTCAAGAAAAATTTTGCGAAAAATAGCCAAAATTCGACACAAATCCACAAAAGAAAACTCTGCCCTACTTACAAAGCGTTTCTTTTATTTTTAGAAGAGGAATGTTTCCTATCACCCGCAAAAAAAAAGAAACGAAATGCGAAGCACTCCGTTTCCTTTTTTGCTCACGTTCAAATTTTTATTTCTTTTCCGGATACAGAACTCGGTCAATGACAAAGAACGCCGCGAGTAGCATGACGACGCCGGTCGCCGTGCCGACCCATCCGTTTCCGGAAATCCCGCCGGCCAGATACCCGACGAGGCAGCAAGTGCTGACGACGATGACGTAGGGAATCTGCGTCGAGACGTGATCGATGTGATGACATTGCGCGCCGGCCGAGGCGAGAATGGTCGTGTCGGAAATGGGAGACACGTGGTCGCCGCCGACGGCACCGGCCAAGACTGCCGCGACGGTCATGACGAGGAGATTCATATTTTCCGGCGAGACGACGGAGAGCACAATCGGAATCAAAATGCCGAAGGTCCCCCAGGAGGTCCCGGTCGCAAAAGCGAGCCCAATCGCGACGCAGAAGAAGACGGAGGGGAGGAACATTTCCACGGTGGCGTTTCCGGCGACGACACCGGAGACGTAGCCGCCGATATTGAGATATTCTTTGCCGCACACGCCCGAGAGCGTCCACGCGAGGCAGAGAATGAAAATGGCCGAGGTCATATCGACGAAGCCCATGGAAAGGCATTTGCAGAATTGTCCGAAGGTAAGGACTTTTCTCGGAATATAGAAAAGAAATGTGAAAATCAAAGCGAAGAAGGATCCGATGACGAGCCCGCGCGCCGCGCTGCAATCGGCAAAGGCTTGCTGAATGCTCACGCCTTCGTGAATGCCGCCGGTGTAAAGCATGCCGTAAATGCAGCAGGAAATCAGGACGGCGAGCGGCAGGACGAGGTCGATGATTTTTCCGTTTCCTTTCGTCACATTCTGTCCTTCGTTGTGGCGGTATTCTTCCGGCACTTCAATTTCGCCGTGCGTGCGGAGCTCAAAGGCCGCCATTTCAAAATAGTCGCGCCCACGGATAAAGAGCAGAATCATGAAAAGAATCGTGAGCCACGCATAAAGATTGAAGGGAATGGTCTGAAGAAACAGGGAAAAGCCGTCAATGTGCGTGTCTTCGGGAAGCGAGGAAGTGACGGCCGCGGCCCAGCTGGAAACGGGCGCGATGATGCAAATCGGCGCCGCGGTCGCATCGATGATGTAAGCGAGTTTCGCGCGCGTGATTTTGAATTTGTCCGTGACAGGACGCATGACGGTGCCGACAGTGAGGCAGTTGAAATAATCGTCGATGAAAATCAAAATGCCGAGCCCCATCGTGATGAAGAGCGCGCTCGTCTTGCCGCGTATCGCCGACGCCGCCCATTCGCCGTAAGCGCGCGCCGCCCCGCTCGAGGCGACGGCTTCAACAAGAATGCCAAGCAGCACGAGGAAAACCAAAATATGCACGTTTCCGCCGACGGAATCGGCCATGATTTGAAACATGGTATCGACGGACGCCACGAAAGCAAAATCGGAACACATGAAAGCGCCGATGAAAATTCCGATGCCGAGCGACATGTACACTTCTTTCGTCAGAAGCGCCAATCCGATGGTGATAATCGGCGGTACGAGAGACCAAGCCGTCCCTTCCATAAAAAATCCCTTCCTTTTCTCTATTCTTAAAAACTATATTTCAGGAAATATGTTCTCATTATTCTATAACGGCTTTCCGATGTCAATAAAAAAAGAACAGAAAATAGTTTTGAATTTTCTATATGCTTTATTGGAAATGACGATAAGAGGGAAGGGGGGAAGAGGAAAGAGACGCTGAGCTTTTTTCTACTTTGCTTTTGTGGCGTTTGAGAGAAAAACGGTGAGTAGTAAGTAGTTTAGGTACGCGCCTCTGGTGCATTTTTATAAAAAATTGCGCGTAGTGCGTGCTGCTTTCCTCATCTCTATCACTGAAAAATTCCCGCCTCAAACGCCACAAAAGCCAAGAACCAAAAAAAGCAGGCCTCTCTTCCCTCTTCCCTATCAGCAGAAAGATTCTCACCTCAAGCGCCACAAAAGCCAAGCAAGAAAAAAGTCTCGCCTCTCATCTCTATCCAGCCACAGCCATCACCGCAAATGCCGCAAATACGAAGCATGAATCAACCACGCCTCTCTTTTTACGGATTTTTGAAATATTTCACCAAAACCGGGTTTCTTAAAAGAAAACGGAAGAGCGGAATGCCGATGACAGCAACGGCGACAAATTCTCCCACACCGATATAAAGCGCCGTCAGGGCGAAACTTTCCGCCGTGGCTGGGATTTCCGCCAGATACAAAAGCTCGGCGCCGATGATGAGGCCGTTCGCCAAGACGGGACACAGCGACGCAGAAAAAACGGATTTACAAAAACGCATACCAAAAACGGCGATGAATGTTGCAGCCGTCCCCACGATTATATCCGTCATACCGAAAGGGCTGTCCAGATTGGCCAAGAGACAGCCGACGACGAGACCCGGAATCCAACGCGGATGATAAAAAGCCAAAAGCGTCATGCATTCGGAAAGGCGCACTTGCACGGGACCGTAAGAAATCGGCGCGAGCGCCACGGTGAGCGCCGCGTACAAAGCCGCCGCCGCCGCATTCAAAAGTAAAGTTCGGATGGACAAATTATTTCTTCCTTTCAAAAATCAAAATTCATGAAACATTGTACTACAGATTTGCAAACAAAAAAAATCCAACGCGCGACGCCCGTTTCCTTTTCATTTTGCGAAACCCTTTCGCTTGCTATATAATAAAGAAAATTTTTCACTTTTCGGAGGATCTCATGGCGTACGATAAAAAATCTGACAAAAATTTTGAAAAGAAACCGACCGACACCGCCACCATGGCCGTGGAGCACATCCTGCCGCAAAGCATCGAAGCGGAACAATCCGTCCTGGGTGCGATGCTGCTCGATCGAGATGCCATCGTGACAGGTGAAGACATTTTGCGCGCCACCGATTTTTATCGCGAAGCGCACGCCGTCATTTTCAATGCGATTTTATCGCTTGCACACAAAGGGACGGAGGTCGATATCCTCACCGTCACGGAAGAATTGCGTCGCATGGGTCGCCTCGACGATGTGGGCGGCGTCATGTACGTGAATGAACTCCCCGAGCATTGCCTGTTTCCGAAAGCCGTGCGCCAACACGCAGAAATCGTCGCGGACAAATCCAAGCTGCGCCAGCTCATCAATGCGGCCAATACCATCGCCGCTTCCGCTTACGCCGCCGCCGACGACACGCTTCAGATCGTCGACAATGCCGAGCGACAAATCCTCGAAGTCTCCAAAGACGACCGTCGCAGCGATTTCATCCCCATCGGAGAAGCCGTGCAAAACGAACTCGCCGACATCAATACAAAATACCAAAATAAATCCGGCGTCACCGGCCTCTCCTCCGGTTTCCCTTCGCTGGACGCCATGACGACCGGTTTCCAAAAAGGCGATTTCATCATCGTCGCGGCGCGCCCCTCCATGGGGAAGACCGCTTTCGTCCTGAATATCGGTTACAATGTCGCCATCAACGCGCAGAAACCCGTCGCGTTTTTCTCTTTGGAAATGCCGCAAAGCCAGCTCGTGCAAAGACTGCTTTCCTCCGCCGCATTGATTGAAGGGCAGAAACTCCGCACCGGCCGCCTCACCACCCAAGAGGAATGGAACAATTTGGCATCCGCGGCCAGCGTGCTCATGGACGCCCCGCTCTACATCGACGACAGCGCCGGCGTGACCGTCGCCGACATCCGCTCCAAATCCCGGCGGCTCAAAGCCGAGCACGGCCTCTCCCTCATTATCATCGATTATCTCCAACTCATGCAGAGTCGCACCGCACGCGGCATCGACAATCGCCAGCAGGAAATTTCCGATATTTCCAGAAACCTCAAAAGTCTGGCCCGCGAGCTCGACGTCCCCGTGATTGCCCTCTCCCAGCTCTCCCGCGCCGTCGAAGCCCGGCAGGATCACCGCCCCATGCTCTCCGATTTGCGCGAATCGGGATCCTTGGAGCAGGACGCGGATCTGGTCGCCTTCCTCTATCGCGAGGCCTATTACAACAAAGAACTCGAAGCCGACGACGCCAGAAGAAATCTCACGGAAGTCCTCCTCGCCAAGAACAGAAACGGCCCGGTCGGCCAAATCGAGTTGTATTTCTTCGGCCAATACACCCGTTTCCACGAGACGACCAATCGCGAAGAACCCGAAGACGTCTGAGCCGCGTTTCCCAATTTTTCTTTCGGAAACAGCGTCGCCGAAAGCTACTCATTGCGCAAGCAAAAAATTTGTGCTACAATATATTTCGTCAATGCGGATACAAATCCGCAATTATGCGGGTGTAGTTCATCGGTAGAACGTCAGCTTCCCAAGCTGAATGTAGTGGGTTCGATTCCCATCACCCGCTCCAAACTAAAAGAGCTTCTGTAGAGGAGCTCTTTTAGTTTGAAACAAAGAAAATCAAGTCCCAGCCACACTCGCCGCCCTTACCAAAAACTTAAAATAAATCAAAAAACACACAAAAAACCGACCCAACAGGATCGGTTTTTATTTTGGTGCGCTTAGAGAGATTCGAACCCCCGACACCCGGTTCCGGAGACCGGTGCTCTATCCACTGAGCTATAAGCGCATGAATAACGAAATTATTATATCACGGACGTTGCCTTTTCTCAACCGCAACACGCAAAAATACCGGCCTTCCAATGACAAGCAAAACTTATCATCGGAAAGTCGGTACCAATAGAAATCTTTTATCCCTTAGATTCTTATTGCTTCGTCCGATTCGCATTAGAATCAATCAAACTTTGGTGATTCTTTTTGAGCGTTTCCAGCATGTCTTCCATTTGCGTTTCCACGTATTTCATCACGTCGCTCGCGTAGGTGACGGATTTCGTTTCCAGTTCTTCGGCCGCTTGATTGGCCGCGGTGAGAATCTGGTTCGCGCGGTCTTGCGCCTGCTTCACGAGTTCGTTTTCGTCCGTGATGCGGGCGATGTAATCTTTGGCCTGCGCAATCTGGTCGTCGGCTTTTTTCTCGGCTTCCAAAAGAATGCGTTCTTTGTCGGCCACGACGCGCTTGGCGTTGTCAAGCTCATTGGGTAGGGACTGATTGATGGCGTCGATGATACGGATGATATCTTCCTTGTCCACCATTTTTTTATTTGTGAAGGGGACGTCGCCCGCATTCTTCACGACGCTTTCGAGTTCTGCCAATAATTTCTTTGTGTCCATTGTTACGCCTCGCCTTTCTTGAATGGAAATTTTTTCCGGATGACTTGTTCGACATAGGGTGGCACCAGCTGGCTGAGATCGCCGCCGAAGCAGGCGAGTTCTCGGACGCCGGTGGAGGATAGATACGAATATTTTCCTTCGGTCATGAAAAAGGCCGTTTCCAGACTCGGCGCGACTTGTTTCAAAAGAAGCGCTCGCTGAAATTCATACTCAAAATCGCTGAAAGCGCGGAGACCGCGGATGAGAAGGCGGCAGTTTTGCGCTTCGGCATATTCATTCAAAAGTCCTTCAAAGGCGTCGACTTCGACATTCGGATAATCTTTTGTGACTTCCCGAAGCATATCGAGCCGTTCGCCCATGGTGAACATGCTTTTTTTATTCGGATTCACGAAGACGGCGACGATGAGTTTATCGATGAGCGCCGCGCTTCTTTCAATGATATTGAGATGCCCGTAAGTGACAGGATCGAAGCTCCCGGGGCAAATGGCTATTTTCATGAGTTCACCTTTGCTTTGTGTAGTGAAGGTAGGTCACGCAGGTGTCGCGCGCCTGTTTCTGTTTCCATACGGACAAGCTGTCGCCGAAAGCATCGAGCGCCATCGGTTCGTCTGCGTGATGCTCGACGATGAGAATCGCGCCGTCCGCCGGAAGCTCCGCTGCCAAGACTTGGCTCAGTATGGTTTGGATATATCCCTTTTGATAGGGCGGATCCATAAAAATATAATCAAATTCACGGCCGCGAAGGGAGGAAACTGCCGCCGCGGCGTCCCGTGCCAGAATGTCCGCACGCGCTTCGAGATGGCATTTCACGGCGTTCTCCCGCAAGAGGCGCCCGGTCGCTTTGTCGATGAAAGTGGCGCTCTTCGCACCGCGTGAAAGGGCTTCCAATCCCATGGCGCCGGTTCCGGCAAAAATGTCCAACACTCGCGTTTCCAAGATTCCCACATTGGAGAGCACATTGAAAATGCTTTCGCGCGTCCTTCCCAAAGTCGGTCTTGTCGCCAGACCCGGCGGCGCGGAAAGGACGGTGCCTTTGGCGCTGCCTCCGATGATTCTCAACATGGCTTCTACCTACGTATTATATCATAGTTTGAAATTTCTTCAATTGCGGAAACAAGAGTCATGTCATCTTACAAATTCAATTCGCTTCCGGGGAGATGTTCTTCCGTTTCCGCTTTTTTCGCGCGATTCATCAGGTGCTCGATGGCTTCCGCCGCCGTGTAGTCTCCGCGAATCACGTGATACATTTCATGGGTAATCGGCATACTGATGCCTTCTTTTTCGGCGATGTCATGGACGATTCTCGTCGTCCGCACGCCTTCGACGACCATTTGCGTGCCGGAAAGGATGTCCTCGATTGTTTTTCCCTGTGCCAGCAATACGCCGGCCGTGTGATTGCGGCTGTGCTCGCTGATGCAGGTCGCCACAAGATCCCCCATGCCGGAAAGCCCGAAAAAGGTACTCATTTTCGCACCGTGATACGTGCCGAACCGCGTCATTTCCACCAGCCCCCGCGTCATCAGCGCCGCACGGCTGTTGTCTCCGAAATGAAGCCCATCCAAAAGTCCGCAGGCAATCGCAATGATATTTTTCAAGCTGCCGCCATATTCCACGCCGATAATGTCATCATTTCTATACACGCGAAAGACCGGCCCCATAAAAATATCCTGAATGAGCTCTGTGGCTTGCGGATTCGTCCCTGCCGCGACGGTGGCCGCCGGGCATCCCCTCCCGATTTCTTCGGCATGATTCGGACCGGAAATGACGACGATGCGATCCGTTTTCCCTGCGAGCGTCTCTCCGATTACTTCTGAAATGCGGCATCCGCTGTCATCGGCCAACCCCTTGGAAGCAGACGCGACCGTCACGTTTTGCGAAAGATACGGCAAAAGAGTTTCGCAAGTTTTCCCCGCCGCGCCGGCCGGTGTGCACAAAATAACGCATTCCGCGCCCCGCGCCGCTTCTTCCAAATCGCTCGTGATGCGGACGCTTTCGGGGATTTTCACGCCGGGAAGGTATGTCTCGTTTTCATGCGTCTCTTGCAAGCGACGCGCTGTCTCCGGTTTCCGGCAGTAGAGCCAGACGTCTTCGTTTCGCATCGCCAAGAGACGCACCATGGCCGTCCCCCAGCTGCCGGCTCCAATCATTGCTATCTTCATGAACGCCCTCCCACGACAAATCGTTCCCGTTCGATTTTTCGGAAACGGAAATTTCCTTTATTTGGTTTCATCCGATTTCCGGCTCGTGATTTTCTTTTCTTCTCCGCGCAGCAGTCGTCCGATATTGTCTTTGTGTTTCCCAATCACAATCGCCGCGGCCGCCACGGAAAAATAAATGTATGGCGGCTCGTATCCCAGAAACCACACGAAAAGCGGAATGCACGCCGCGGCACAGACGGAAGCCAAGGAAACCAGACGCGTCACCGCGAAAATGACGGCCCACAGCGCCAAGCCGAGTCCCGCCGCCGCCGGGCACAGGTAGAGAAAAAGTCCGAGCCCGCATGCCACGCCGCGCCCGCTTTTGAATTTCAGGAAAACGGACCAATCGTTTCCAATCAGCGCGCAAATCGCGCAAAGAAGCGCCGTCTGTATATCGGGTTCGCCGAGCCATACGGCCAAAATGCCTTTGGACAAATCGCAGAAAAGCACAGCGGCCGCTGCCGGAAGCCCGAACGCGCGGTACGCATTGGTCGCCCCGATATTGCCGCTGCCGACCGTGCGCAAATCCGTCCGATAAATCCATTTCCCGATGAGATACCCGCACGGGACGGAGCCGATGAGATACGCCAATAGGCAGAGAAGCGCCGTCGTCATGCGTCGCCTTCGTCTTTCTTGCTGCGCACGACAATGCGAATGGGCGTCCCTTCAAAACCGAACGATTCCCTGAGCCGATTTTCCAAGAAACGAATGTACGAGAAATGAATCAAATTCGCGTCATTGGCAAAAAGCACGAATGTCGGCGGACGAATGCCGACCTCGGTCATGTAATAAATTTTCGCGACGCGCCCCGCATGCGCCGGCGGCGGATACACCATTTTCGCATCGTCGAGCAAATCGTTCAGGACGGCGGTGGAAATCCGCATGCTGTGCTGATCGGCCACAAATTCGAGAAGCTCGGCCAGCCGATGAATACGCTGTTTCGTGAGCGCCGAACCGTAGAGCACAGGCGCGTATTGCGCAAAAGGAAGCGCTTTTCGAATGTCCTCCGTGTAATGCACCATGGTATTCGTGTCTTTTTCGACCTTATCCCATTTATTGACGAGGAGAATGAGCCCCTTCCCCGCTTCGTGTACGTAGCCCGCGATGCGTTTATCCTGCTCCGTCACCTGATCGACGGCGTCCAAGAGCAAAACAGCGACGTCGCAATTATCGATGGCACGGATAGAACGGATGACGCTGTAATGCTCCAGCGTGTCCGTGATTTTTCCCTTGCGCCGCATTCCGGCCGTATCGACCAGAATAAATTCTTTCCCTTGGTATTTCCAAAGCGAATCAACGGCGTCACGCGTCGTCCCCCATTCATCGGCGACAAGCGAGCGTTCATAGCCCAAGAGCGCATTGATGAGCGTGGATTTCCCCACATTCGGACGACCGATGATCGCGGCGCGAATCGGCGCATTTTCGTCGCGCACCTCCGCGGGAGGAAAATAGGAAACGATGCGATCCAGCAAATCACCGAACGACAAATGATTCACCGCGGAAATCCCTTGCGGATCGCCGAGCCCCAAATTGTAAAATTCGTACACATCCGTTTCCTGATTCGGACTGTCGACTTTATTGACGGCCAGCACCACCGGTTTCCCCGTCCGGCGAAGCATCCCCGCAATCATTTCATCATCTTGCGTGACGCCGCTCCGCGCATCCGTGACGAAAATAATCACGTCCGCTTCTTCCATCGCCAACTGCGCCTGCCGCCGAATCCCGTCGACGACCTGATCGGGCGCATCACGAAACTCGATGCCGCCGGTATCGATCAAAGTGAAATCCCAATCCAGCCATTTGACATCGCAATAAATCCGGTCACGCGTCACGCCCGGAATGTCCTCGACGATGGACACGCGACGCCGGGCGAGCCCATTGATCAAAGTGGATTTGCCTACATTCGGCCTGCCGACGATGGCCACAAGTGGTTTGCTCATACGCTGTACTTTCCCAATTGATACGATTCTGTGAAACGAATATTTCTTCCCATAAAAGAACAGCGGCAGCCAAAAACACTGACTGCCGCATTCTCATCCCGCCCCGCACCGGGGTGCGGCCTTGGGGTCTTATTTTTTGCTTATTCTTCTTCCGCTGCCGCGGCTTCTTCCGCCGGCGCAGCTTCACCTTCATGCAACGGCGCTTCCACGAGAGAGAAGCTGATCCGTTTTCTGTTTTCATCGATGCCGATGATGCGCACGACGATATCATCGCCCAGCACACAAATATCGCTCGGCTTCGCATTGCGATCTTCTGTCATCTCATTGATGTGAAGCAGTCCCGTGAGACCGCCCGCGATTTCCACAATTACGCCGAAATCCAACACTTTGACGACCTTCGCGTCCACGACATCGTCAATCGCCAGCTCGCGCACGGTCGTTTCCCACGGATCCGGCACGCATTCCTTGTGCGTGAAGGAAATTCTCTGCTTTTCCTTGTCGAACGATTTGATTTTGACATCAATTTCCTGCTCCGGCGCCAAGACATCCTCGACCTTGGCAATCTTCTTCCAGGAAATATCGGAAATGTGCAGAAGTCCTTCCACGCCGTTCACGCTGATGAAAGCGCCGTACGGCATGATTTTCTTGACAACGCCTTTCAAAACGTCGCCGTTTTCGTAGGCCGCTTCGATGGCATCCAGCTCACCCGAGCGCGCTTCTTCCAGCACCGCCTTGCGGGACAGGACCAAACGATTCTTCGCGCGGTCGACTTCCAGGATTTTCGCCGGGAACGTCTTCCCCTGCAAAGACGCGAGGGAATGCACGAAGCGGAGATCGCCCTGAGACAGCGGAATGAAGCCGCGAAGCGCTTTGATCTGGACCAGCAGCCCGACCTTAATCGCCTCGATACCCTTACATTCGACGGTTTCATTCTTTTCGAAAGCCTCTTCCACGACATCCCAATCGGCCAGACGATCCACCTTGATTTTGGATACGAAAATCGGGCTGTCTTCGCGAATCGCATTGATCACCTGGACGCGGACTTCATCGCCCACGTGCAGGATTTCGCTCAGATCCTCCGGCGCCGGGAATGCATACTCATGCGCCGGGAGCACAGCCTCCGTCTTGTACCCGAAGGAAATCATCGCCTTTTCCTTGTCGATCTCGACGACAGTCCCCGTGACGACGCTGCCTTTCTTTACATCGAGATTGGTTTCCTCGGCTTCCAACAATTCTTTCATGTCTTCCATAATACTGACTACCTCCTCTATGATCCAGTCCGGCGTGGAAGCACCGGCTGTGATGCCAATCTTGTCCCGGCCATGAAACCATCGGGGAGAAAGCTCCTCCGCCGTCTCAATGTGATAGGTCCTGGCGCCCTCGGCTCTGCACACTTCTGCGAGGCGAGTGGTATTGGCGCTGTTGCGTCCTCCGATGACAATCATGACGTCCATGTCCTTTGCCAGATCCCTGGCAGCTTCCTGCCTCTCCGACGTCGCGCGGCAAATCGTCTTGTGGACGTGGATTTTGTCCGCTCTTTCGGAAACGATGCGAATCATTTCTTCGGCCAAGGACTCCGAAAATGTCGTCTGTATGACGATGTGGGCTTCCTGTAAATGCGGCAACTGTTCCGCTTCTTCCGGCGTCTCGATCAAGAAGGATTTCCCTTCCGCCCATTCCGCGACGCTCTTCATTTCCGGATGATTTTTTTCACCGATGAGCACAACCTGACGGTCCTTTTCCACGAGCTCTTTTGTGATTTGCTGATTGCGCATGACAAAAGGACACGTGGCATCTACCAAGGTCAGATTTTTGCACTTGGCCTTATTATAGCACAAAGGGCCAACTCCATGCGAACGAATTATTACAATTTCGTCGGAAAAATTTTCAATGTCGGAAATAACGGGGACGCCGGCCGCCGAAAGTCGCGCCACGACTTGCGGATTGTGAATGAGGGGCCCCAGCGTCGCGGCTTTTTTTCCGGCTCGCGCCATGTCCTCGGCAATTTTCATGGCGCGCTTCACGCCGTAGCAAAATCCCATCGCACGCGCTCTGTAAATTTCCATTGTCTCTCCTTTTCTCTTTTTCGGAAATATTTTCCGGAAAAGTTTTTTATGAAACTGCTGTCACTGAATGACAATTTCTATTTTCCGCATGAAATCATGCAGGATAATTTTCTTATATGCACCTTTCGGTGATGAGTTATGCTGCTTTGCAGCATGCGCCTGACGGCGCGAATCATGTACGATGTTTTCATACAGAACTCCTTACAGCACTTCATTTCCTTTCTTTCCCGGGAAAGAAAGGAAACGAAGCAA
>CAVHDO010000023.1:0-16649 GCA_963634795.1 Oscillospiraceae bacterium | reverse complement strand
GCCTCTGTTGAAAATCTGAATTGGAATTTTATGTTTATTATAGCATAGAAACGGGTGTGGGAGAGTGCACTACAGTACACAGTACACAGTGCATAGTGCACAGTTGATGTGCCGGGTTGTTTTGTCAGGCAGGATTGAGACGTCAGACGTCAGATGTCAGATGTCAGACATCAGACGCTTTTTGCGCTTTGGGTGTCAGGCCCGAGATAGCTTTTAGCTGTTAGACGGAGCTTCGTGGATGTTTTGCTTTTTTTGTCATGAGAGATAGAGACGTCAGACGATGTTTGTGCTTAAGAGTATATCTTGCGAAAACGATAACTTTTAAGTATAATCATTTCAGGAAGGAGGATTTGTTTTGCGAATGAATAAAATTGAAGAAAATCGGAAACAGTCCGCAATTGGTGAAAATTGGGAAGATGTTCGTCGGGAGATGTTTACGCCGGCAGAAATTGCGCAAAGCGATTTGCGTGTCGCTTTGATTGGGGAATTGATCAAGGCCAGAAAAGAGAGCGGCCTTAGCCAAAAGAAACTGGAAGAACTTTCCGGCGTCGCGCAGCCCATCATTGCCAGAATGGAAAAAGGTCTCACCAGCCCGCAAATCGGTACGGTTTTGAAAGTGTTGGCGCCCTTAGGGAAAACGCTGGCCGTCGTGCCGATGCACCGATTGTGAGGAATCGGGAGAGTGTTACAAGTACACAGTACACAGTGCACAGTGCATAGTGCATAGTGCACAGTTGATGTGCTGGGCTGTTTTGTCAGGCAGGATTGAGACGTCAGATATCAGATGTCAGACGCTTTTTGCGCTTTGGGTGCCAGGCCCGAGATAGCTTGGAGCGGCGAGCTTGGAGCCGGGAGCTTGAAAGCAGAAGCGCTTCGCACGAATTATTATAAATGCGGCCGAAGGTCGCCACCGGTTTCCGCTCCTGGCGCCGGGCTCTAAGCTCCCGGCTATCTTGCGTCTGTCGAAAAAAGGCAAGCACATCATCCTGTGCACTGTGCACTGCATTTTATACTTTTCGTTTGTCATTTTTCGTCGAATAGAGTACAATCTGAAAAATATTTTTGGAAGTCCTATTTGGGTTGGCAAAGAGAAAAGGAAGGTTTCTTTTGGACTATATTCGGCTGGGGAAAGCGATATATAACATGAAAAATCCGCGCGAGGTACGGCGTTGCGCGGTTTTTGTCGTGCGCTGCTTTTTGAATCGGAAACGCATGGAGCGATTGGAGAAATTTTTTACCGGCGATCCGCTCTTGGCGCGCATTGCGGAGGAATGCCCCATTGTCTATGAGCAGGCGACGCGCGCTTTTTTCTGTAACGGGTCGACTTTTGACGGGCGTATTGATTGGATAGAGCAGCACATGAGTTTCCTGAAAGAAATATGCAAAGAGGATGTCTTTTTGGGGCTTTACGGCGGGAAGACGTATCCGCTGTGGGAAAGCCGGGACGACGGGGAGCCCCTGCGCTTTGAATTGGGATTTCGGACGGGACAGAAAAAGGAAGGATTGCTGTCCTTGGTGCTGCGTCTGGGCGAGCAAGATTTGTATCAGGTCATGTTTTGGATCGCGCCGAATGCGGCGGGCGAGCTGTCTCTTTGGATGGGCGCGTTGCAAGGACCGAATATGGAAAACGCCAAAGAGATCGTCGTCCGCGTGACGCGGCGTTGCCATTCCTATCGCACGAAAAATTTCATGTTGCACGCGACGCAGGAAATGGCGAAAGCGCTGGGACTTTGCCATATTTACGCTGTGACGAACCAAGGCTATTACGCCAACGCACACATCCGCCTCGATCGCAAACTCAAAACGGATTTTACGGAATTTTGGGAAGAATCCGGCGGCCGACCGTGCAAAGACGCGCGTTTCTACGAGCTTCCCATGACCGAAGCGCGGAAAACGCAGGAAGAGATTCCGGCTAGAAAACGAAATTATTATCGGAAACGCTACGCATTGCTGGACGAAGCCGACGCCGCGATTGCAAGCGCCGTGAAAGAATTGCTGAAATAAAAGAAAAGGGTGAGAGCTCTGCGTGAGTCTCACCCTTTTTGCGTGGGAAATTTCAGAAACGCTGGTCGCGGAGCGGCGGCCATGCTTGATCTTTTTCGGACAGACAAAGAGGCGTTCCGTCCGAGAGAGCGTAGCCGTCTCCCGAAGCCGAGCCCGCATACGCGCCGACAAGCTCCGGCCATTCGATGCCGATGGCAGGATCATTCCACGCGACGCCGCCCTCATCATCAGCGTGCCAAAAATCATTGACTTTATAACAAAATTCAGCCACGTCCGATAGCACCAAAAAACCGTGTGCAAATCCTTCGGGAATGAGAAACTGTTTTTTATTCTCCGCCGTCAAAACGACGCCGTACCATTTCCCAAACGTCGCTGAATATTTCCGCAAATCCACCGCCACATCAAAGACACTGCCACGCACCGCCCGCACCAATTTGCACTGCGGATACCGTTTTTGGAAATGCAATCCGCGCAAGACGCCTTTTACGGACATACTTTGATTATCCTGCACAAAACGAACGGAAATCCCGGCTTCCGCCATGTCCCGCTCATTATACGTCTCCATGAAATATCCGCGCGCATCTCCGTGCACGGCCGGCTCGATCAAGCAAAGCCCCGCAATGCCGCCGAGATCCTTTGTCACTTGAATCTGTCCCATTTGATTCTCCTTTACTTTGGGGTTGTCCGTCTTCCATTATCCGTCTTCCGTTATCCGTTCACCGTTCACCGTTTCTCACCCCCCGTGAAACCCATGGTTTCTCACGCACGGTTAACGGTTATACGGTCTACGGTCTACGGCTAACTCCTCCAAATACCGCCGAAGCGCATCCTGCCAATCCGGCAGCCGTGTGAATCCGGCCTCGTCCAGACAAGTTTTGCTGAGCCGACTGTTTTTCGGGCGCACCGCTTTCGTCGGATATTCTTCCGTGGAAACGGGATGCACTTTGCAGGAAATTTCGGCTGCTTTGAAAATTTCCTTTGCGAAATCTGCCCAATTCGTCACGCCTTCATTCGTCGCGTGATATACGCCGTATTTTTCCGTTGCAACCATGTCGCACAGGAGCGGCGCCAAATCTTTGGTGTACGTCGGCGAGCCCCATTGATCGGACACCACCGACAATTCCTCCCGCTCCCGACCCAGCCTGAGCATCGTCTTGATGAAATTGTTTCCGTTCTTCCCGAATACCCATGAGATGCGGACAATGAAATATCGCGTCAAGATTGCTTGGACAACCTCTTCTCCCGCCAATTTCGTTTCACCGTAGACATTGCACGGAGCCACGGGATCTGTCGGTTCGTAAAACCGGTCTCCGTTTCCCGGAAATACATAATCCGTGCTGATATACAGCATTTTGGCGCCGATTTCACGGCAAACCTTGGCGATATTTTCCGTACCGCCCGCATTGACGGCGCGGCAGATTTCCTTCTCATCCTCCGCCGCATCCACCGCCGTATACGCGCTACAATGAATCACCGCATCGGGCGCATACGCCGTGATAAATTTCCGCGTCGCGTCGGCATCCGTAATGTCAAACTCCGCCCGATCCGCGCCTAGACAATCCATGCCGCGCTGCGCCAATTCCCGCATCACATCAAACCCGAGCTGTCCGCCCACGCCGGTTACAAGTACTTTCATGTCGTTCCTTTCTCCTCCCTGTTCCGTTGTCCGTTTACCGTTTACCGTTTACCGTCTCTTACACACTATGTTGCACTAATTTACTCACGCGCGGTGAACGGTTTACGGCCATCAGTCATCCGTCGTCCGTTATCCGTGCTTCACATCCCATTATCCCACTAACTTACTCATGCATGGTTAATGGTTATACGGATTACGGAAAACAGTTAACGGTTACACGGACAACGGATTACGGATTACGGACTGCGGACTGCGGTCAACGCCCTCCGTACATCCTCTCATAATAATTCCGATACTCTCCACTCACGATTTCTTCCCACCAATCCTTGTGAGACAGATACCAAGCGATGGTCTTTTTGATGCCGTCTGCAAATTTTGTTTCCGGAAGCCAGCCGAGCTCTTTGTGAATTTTCGCCGGATCGATGGCATAGCGCAGGTCGTGACCCTTCCGATCTGGGACGTAGGTGATGAGCTCCTCTGATTTTCCGAGCGCTTGGCAAATCAGTTTTACAATATCGATGTTTTTCATCTCATTATGCCCGCCGATATTGTAGACTTCGCCGACGCGACCGTGGGAAAGAATCAGGTCGATGGCCTTGCAATGGTCTTCCACATAGAGCCAATCGCGCACGTTTTTTCCGTCTCCGTACACCGGAAGCGGTTTGTCTTCCAATGCGTTCGCAATCATCAAAGGAATCAATTTTTCCGGAAACTGGTACGGACCGTAATTGTTGCTGCAACGGGAAATCGTCACCGGAAGCCCGTACGTCCGATGATACGCGCCCACCAAGAGATCCGCGCCCGCTTTGGAACTGCTGTAGGGAGAGCTTGCATGAAGCGGCGTCGTCTCCGTAAAGAAAAGATCCGGACGATCCGGCGGCAAATCGCCGTACACTTCATCCGTCGACACCTGATGGTAGCGCTCAATGCCGTACTTCCGACACGCATCCATCAAGACCGCCGTTCCCAAAATATTCGTCTGCAAGAAAATCTCCGGATTTTCGATCGAGCGATCCACATGAGACTCCGCGGCGAAATTCACGACAATGTCCGGATGCTCCTCCTCGAAAAGCCCATACACTGCCTCCCGGTCACAAATATCTTCCCGCACAAACCGAAAATTCGGCCAATCCATTACCTCTTTCAACGTGGACAAATTCCCCGCATACGTTAATTTATCCAGACACACAATCCGATTCTCTGGATGCGCCGCCATCATATGAAATATAAAATTCGCCCCAATAAACCCGGCCCCGCCGGTGACGATGATTGTCCTCATTTCTTTGGCTCCTTATCTTTGGTTGTGGTACAAATCCGAAATTTTATAACGAATCCAGTTATACCTCGCTTGGATTTGTCTTCCGATACTGACCTTATCTCGCAAGAAAGCGGTCGGCGTTTCTTTGATTCGTATATTTTGCTGTCGAAACCATACATCCAAAAGCCGCTCGCTTAAAAAGCCAAAAATTCGGGCTTGATAGGAATCATATTCAGTGATATTTATTCGATTTTCCGCTTCGAACAAAATGGAGAAAAGCCATTCACAATAGCGGTCGAGAATTTCTTTTTTCATGACGAACATATTGTAGCAATGCAGGCTGTTTTCTTTCATTACGGCATCAAAAACATCTAGATAGTCTGGATGGAGCTCGCGGATGATTTCCCTCGTCGTCAGCAAATCTTTCTCGTAATGGCATTCGGCATATTGCTCTTCTATGGTTGTGGAATTTTCAAAATGTATCCGTTCCGGCAAAATGACATCATAGTCGCGGAGCGCTTTCTCAAAATCGGTTCCTTTCCATATTTGGCGTTTGATTGTTTCCGGATCTTTGTGTTGGGAATCGCAGTGACTGAAATATCGGCGATAATGGCATAGGCCGATATAATCTGCATCTAAATTTTTCCACGCCCAATAGATTCCGGTCAATTCGCAATAATTCGGATTTTTACCGGAAATATGATCGCCGGTATTGTCCGGCGTATAGCCAAGAGGCGCCTTTCCTTCCGCGCCTACGTGAAGCGGCAGGTAAATGGGATCTTTGGGTAACCAGCTTTTTTTGTGCGTAGCAATGAGAATTTTAATCTTCATGAATTCGTACTCGTCCTTCCACCACTTTTTGCAAATACTGTCCGTACGGACTCTTTCCGTAAGCCTTCGCACTCTCCGCCAAGGCCGCTCGATCGATCCAGCCGTTTTCGTACGCGATTTCCTCCGGCATGGAAATATGGATTCCGGCCCGCGTTTCCACCGAGCGCACAAATTCCGACGCTTCGTAGAGCGACTCCATCGTCCCCGTATCCAGCCACGCGTAGCCGCGCCCCAGCGTCACCACATTTAAGTTTCCTTTTTCCAAATAGATGCGATTCAAATCCGTGATTTCCAATTCCCCGCGCGCTGACGGTTTTATGGTTTTGGCATATGCGCACACGTCGCGGTCATAAAAATACAAGCCCGTCACCGCGTAATTCGATTTTGGCTGCGAAGGTTTCTCTTCGATAGAAATCGCTTTCCCCGTCTCATTAAATTCAATCACGCCGAAGCGCTCCGGATCGTCCACATAGTATCCGAAGACTGTCGCGCCGCTCGTCTGCGAGGCCGCCTTTTTCAGATACTTTGTCAGTCCGGCGCCGTAAAAAATATTATCGCCCAAAATCATCGCGCAGGCATCGCCGGCAATAAATTCCTCGCCCAGAATGAAAGCCTGCGCCAATCCGTCCGGCGACGGCTGTACTTTGTAAGACAAAGAAATTCCGTACCGCGATCCGTTTCCCAAAAGTTTCTCGAAATTCGGCAAATCCTGTGGCGTGGAGATAATCAAAATTTCCCGAATTCCCGCCAACATCAAAGTCGACAGCGGATAAAAAATCATCGGCTTGTCATAAATCGGCAAAAGCTGCTTCGACGTCACCATCGTCAAAGGATACAGCCGCGTCCCGCTGCCGCCCGCCAAAATAATTCCCTTCATTTACAATTCTCCTTCGTGCAATCAAGAAATCCTGCTGATTTTTTATAGTGTATCACAAGATTGCTTGAAGGGACACAAAAAGATGGATATATTTTGAAAAAGGATACTTTATTAAATGTCGCATTTCCTGTAAAATGATGGGTAGTGAAATAAATTATGATTTCGACGATTAAAATCGACAGGAGATAAAAGGAAACATGAGCGCATTGGCGGTTTTGATTCTGACGAAGAACGAAGAAGAGAATATCGTGGGCGCGGTGGAGAATGCGAAGCGCGTGACGGATGAGGTCGTCGTCATCGATGCGGGCAGTACGGATCGCACGACAGAGCTCGCGAAAGCGCATGGCGCCAAGGTGGCTTTTCGTGCGTGGACCGACGATTTTTCCGCGCAGCGAAATTTTGCGCTGGGCGAGACCGAGGCTGATTGGGTGCTGTATCTGGACGCGGATGAAAGGATGAATGACGAGCTCGTCGAGGATGTGAAGCGCGTCGTCGCGACAGGGGCGCTGGATGCGCAGTATGTCATGGAGAGACGGGCGGTCGCTTTCGGGAAGAAATTCAGTCACGGTGATTTGGGGCCGGATCATGTGACGCGAATGTTTCCGCGGGAGAAAGTGCAATGGGTGAATCAAGTCCATGAGCATCCGGAATGCGATCTGCCGGTAAAAACATTGCGTGGACATCTTGAACATTATACATACAAAAATTGGCATGCATGGGAAGGAAAACTATGTCAATATACGACGATTTGGGCGGAGGATGCGTATCGTCGCGGGAAGCGGATTTCCGTTTCCGGTATTTTTTTTCACAGTTTGGGCGGATTTTTCAAGACCTATTTTTTGCAGGCGGGATTTTTGGACGGTTGGATGGGGTTGTACACTTGTTTTGATCATTCCTTTTATACCATGCTGAAATATTTGAAGCTGTACGAATTACAGGAATCGGAGAAACGATAATGCGCGTCGCGATTTTGGAGACCGTCAAAACGGCGGGTGGTTTTGAGCAGGAATTTGACCGGCTGATTATACGAGAATTGCAAAAGCAAGGGCATGAGCCGGTTTTATATTTGCCGGAAAAAAGCAGCCTTTCGGTCGATTTCGGAATCCCTATCGAGTATGTGCAAGGGGGAGAGATCGTCGATTATGAAGGCGTCGGAAAGCTTCGTAAGATGTGGCTTTCCGTGCAGCGGGAATGCCGCCGTGTGAAATGGTTTGATTCTGCTTATGAAAAAGCCTGTCGAAAGGAAGCAGACGCCATTGTGCTGACGACGGCCACGTGGCGGTATTTGCGCTCCCTTCATAAAAGCAAATTGAAAAATAGCCCGATTCCGGTCATTTTTGTTTTTCTCGGGGTGAACCCCAAGGAGAAGCCGAAATTTCTGAAAGAGGCGAAAAAATGTCGGGATTATGCGAATATAAAATTGAAAGTGACGACACTTCGCGACGATTTTCAAAAGGACGACGTTCCGCATTTAGAGCTCATTAGGCCGCCTGTTTTATTGCCGGACGGAATGGCGGCGCAGTCGGCTCCGATATACAGGGAACCGATTCGTATCGGATTCTTTGGGCATTATCGCAAGGGTGAAAAAGATATTGACGGGATTATTCGCGCTTTTTTGCAATGCCCGGCGGCGAAAAAAGCGGAGCTGGTCGTACAGGCGGCTCCGACGACGCAAGAGGATGCGGCGGATATGGCGCGTATTGTGAAGAAATACGAAAACGAAAAAGTGATCCGATTTGTGCATGGCAAAATTTTGGGGAAAGATTGGTATGATCTGTTGCAAAGTGTGGATGTTTTGTTTTTGCCCTACAGCGATCCACGCTATTTGTACAATTGGAGCGCGGTGTATTTTAATGCGTTGGCGCTGTACAAACCGGTGCTCGCGACGTCGGTGCTGAATCCGGAGATATTGGCGAATTATCGGGTAGGACAAGAGGTAGATTTGGAAGATTTACAGCATTTGTCAGAGCAGTTGCAAGATTTTCTTATCGGTTATGAGAAGCAGCTTCCGATGTATCGGCAGGAATTGCAGAGGGTCAACGAAGATTTCAGCACGAGTGTTTTTTTACACAATCTTTTGCGATGACAAGGAAAAATCGTATTTCCGGGGATGAAAAGGAATTTTGAGATGAAGATTTTATTGGCCAATTTATCGAAAATGGTCGGGCATACCGGCGGGGCGCAGAAGGTGACGAGCGCTTTTGCCAATGAAATGAAGCGGCGGGGGCATGAAGTTTCTCTCGTTTATAGTGACGGGCGCGAGGGGAAATTTTTCTATCCGCTGGATGAGGGGATTCCCGCTTATGATATTCGGAATTATCGGGGGAAAACTATTTCCTTTCCATGGTATTGGCGATGGAAACGGGAAATATATCGGGTATTTGACAAGCAGAAGGCCAGAAGGATCAATGATGAATTTGAGGCGGCGTTCTGTCTGCCGCATTTGCGGGATGTGTTGCAAATCGCTCGGCCGGATGTGACTGTTTCTTTTCAATCGGCAGCCAGCAAATTTTTGCTTTGCGATTTGGAGACGCGCGTTCCGGTGATTACGATGAGTCACGGGGATACGGCGGATTATTTTCAAAATGTCCCGAAGGAGGAAATCCCGGGTTTGGAAAAGAGTGCGGTCTGCCAAGTGTTGGTGCCATCGTATGAGCGGCCGCTCCGGGAACATTTGCCGCAGGTGAAGACGGTGGTGATTGGGAACGCCATCCCGCAATATGAGGCGCAGGCGGATTTGGCCGCCGACAAGGAAATATACAAAATCATTTTCACCGGTCGATTGGCCAAGGGGCATAAGCGGCCGCATTTACTGATCGAGGCGTTTGCAAAATCAGCGAAGGATTTTCCGAATTGGACGGTGGAATTGTGGGGCGCCGTGGATGGAAAATTGTATCATCGGGAATTGCAGGGGCTGATTCGAAAATATCATTTGGAAAACCGGGTCTTTCTGAAAGGCGCGACGCAAGATGTGGCAGCGGTTTTGAAAGCGGGAGATGTTTTTGCGTTTCCGTCCGCCTATGAGGGCTTTCCTTTGTCGCTGGGGGAAGGAATGAGCATGGGACTTCCGGCTGTCGGGTATCAAAATTGCGGCGGAGTCAATGAGCTGATTCACGACGGGGTCGACGGATTTCTTTGTGAAGACGGCGTGGAGGATTTTGCCGATAAATTGCGCCGTTTGATGGCGGACAGGGATTTGCGAATCCGGATGGGAGAAAAGGCGCGCGAGGCGATGAAAGCGTATGCGCCGGATACCATTTGGGATACATGGGAACGGCTTTTGGAGGAAACAGCGGCAGGTCGCTGAGAGATTTTGAATGGATGCAGGGGAGTCGGATGCGGGTCGTATTGAGTGTTTTTTCCGGAAATGAACGGATTTTGCACGTCCAAAAGGTTTTGGAGTCTTTGGGCTGCGAGGTGGAGCTGCTGTATTCTGATGCGTACCGCCAAGTCTGTCCGTATTACCGGAAGAAATTGGATGAAATGGGGTTTCACGGCGGGGCGCGAAAATATTTGCAATTCGTGCGGAATCGTTTGCATCGTTTGCTGCAGGATTTTCGTCCCGATATGGTGCTGTTTGTGAATACGCCCAAAAATATTTTGACGCCGGAAGAGGTCGAGGAGATTCGGCCGTATGCGAAGACGGTATGCTGGTTTGTGGACGGAATCGAAGGGCGCCTTGCAGAAAACGGGGGGGGGTGTACATATTTGAATGCGTTTGACGCTATATATGTATTTGAGCATAGAGACGTGGCGTATCTGAAGCGGATGAATCTCGAGGCGACGTATTTGCCGGTGGGGTACAATGACGCGTTTTCGCAGGTGAAGCGAGAGGAAAAATCGATTGATATTTTATTTATCGGTTCGCCTTTTTATCCCCGTCGGGAGATTTTGGAGGAAGTGGCCGCGGCGGCTTCGCGAAATCAATGGAATTTGAAAATCATCGGGCCTTTTTACGATGATGCATATCCGTGGAAGAAATTTCTTTTTAAGCGAAAGTTTCCGAATATATATCGATATTTGAAAAACGGAAGGGTTTCGTCCGAAGAAGCGGCTTCTTTGTACGCGAAGACGAAAGTGTGTCTGAATATTCACGATCCGAAGCATATGAGTCCCAATCCGCGCACATTTGAAATCTTGGCGGCGGGTTCATTTGAATTGATTGACGACAGAGAGTATTGGGGACCCTTGACACCGGGGAAGGATGTTGTAGGATATGACGGTGCAGATGATTTGATTGAAAAATTGAAGCTGTATCTGAAAGACGACGTTGCCAGAGAAACCATCGCGGCGTCCGGGAAAGCGTGCGTCGTCGATGCGATGAAGATGGAAAATTTGCTTCGGCGTATTGTATCGGGAGAAGATAGGGGTCAAAAGAGTGAACGGTAAGGGGAAAAAGACGGAAATCTCCGCGCAGGAGAAATTCAGATGAAAATAAAATATTTTGAGTTTGCGATGATGGCATTTGCGATGGTGTCGTTTGTGTCTTTGGCGGCGGGAAATGTGCTGCTGGGAGTGGCGGCGCTTTGCTTTTTGGTGTATGTTTGCAAACATCGCGAGGTTTGGCGCGGGGTCAATCGGACGTATTACGGCGCGATGGGCGTCTTGATGGGCGCGATGCTGCTTTCCGCTTTGACGAGCGGGGATGTCGGCAGGGGGCTCGGCGTGTGGAGTGATTTTTGGTTCTGGCGCGCGCTTCCCTTTTTCATGGCGACGCTTCTTGTGCGGGATGCGGCCGTGGCGAAGAAAATTCTTATTGTTTCTGTGATTGGGCTGACGATCGATGCCTTGTGCGTGATCGGGCAGGGGCTTTCGGGGGATTTGCGACCGGCCGGTTTCTTCGGCCATCCGATGACGTTTGCCGGGTTTTCCTGTCTGTATTTGCCGTTGCTTTTTGTTTTCTTTTTTGAGAAACGGGATTCTACGCGCTGGCTTTTGGGAATCGGCGCGCTGTGGACGGTTGTCGCGACGGCGCTCCTTCTCAATGCGACGCGAGGCGCATGGCTTTCTGTCGTGGCGGTCATTTTTATTCTTTTGGCATATTATTTTTTCCGTTGCCGGAAATTAGCGGTTTTGGTCTTTTGTTTCTTGGCGCTCTCCGGCGTAGGACTTTCGCAGAATGAGTCGTTTACGGCGCGGATGGAGACGATCACGGATACGAAGTACCAATCCAATTCGGAGCGGCTTTTGATTTGGGACAGCGCTTTTCATATGTTTTGCGATCATCCGGTGCTGGGCGTCGGGCTGGGGCAATATGCGGAAAATTATCAGAAGAACTACATTTCTCCCGAAGCCAAGGAGCCGGAGATCACCCATGCGCACAATAATTTCATGCAAATGGCAGCGGAAAACGGCACCATCGGTTTCGCAGGATTTTTGGTTTTGATTTCTTATTTTATCGGCGTTTCGTTTCATCGTTTCTGGAAAGAGAAAAATTCGTACGCGCTGATGATGTGTGTGTCGACTTTGGCGCTGGTCTTGCAGGGGCTGACGGAGTATAATTTCGGAAACTCGGCGGTGATGAAGTGTTTCTGGCTGACGCAGGGGTGTCTCTTGGTGCTGAGTCGGAGCGCGTCGGAGGAGGGATTATCCAAAAAAGGATAGAGGAGACGTTTCCTCTTCTTTTTTTATGCTATAATGAAAAGAAATGACAGGAGAAGGCAGGGATAGGATGGAGCAAACGATTCTGGTCATCAATACGATGCACATCGGCGATTTGTTGCTGGTGACGCCGGCTTTGCGGACGCTTCGCACGAATTATCCGAAGGCGCATATTGCGCTTTTGACGGACAAACCGCTGGGTGATTTGGTGCGTTGCAATGAAAATATCGATGAGTGCATTCTGATTGACAAGCACGGCAAGGACAAGGGATTTTTGGCGCTTCTTCGTTTCATCGGAAAGATTCGCCGTCGGCATTTCGATTTGGTGATAAATTTTCACAGAAACGAGCGAGCTTCGGCGATCGCGGCTTTTTCGGGCGGCAAAAAAATCGTCGGCTATGCGCAGCCGGGATTTCGCCGTTTTTTTACGCATTGGATGCCGAATTTGGCGATGGCGGATACGCCGCGGGAGCTGGCCGAGCATCAGGTCCGCAGTCATTTGGACGTGTTGCGGGAAGCGGCGGGATGCGAGGAGGAAGACGACCGCGGTCTGGAGATGTGGCTACCGCCGGAGGAAGAGGAAAAGGCCGCGGCGATTTGGGAAAAGGAATTTGCGCCGGGGGATAAGGTCATCGCTTTCAATATCGGGGCGAGCTGGACGACGAAGCGCTGGCTGGATTCGTATTTCGCGGTGTGTGCGGATCGTTTCATTCGCGAAGGTTACCATGTCGCCTTTTTCGGCGGGCCGACGGATATTTCCCTCGTCGATGCTTGCATCGGAAAGATGAAGGAAGGAAACGGGTCGCGTGTGCATATTTTCACGGGGAAGGTGAGCTTGCCTGTGCTGGCGGGGCTTTTGTCCCGTTGCGCGCTGTTTCTTACGACGGATTCGGGACCGATGCATGTCGGCGTCGCGATGAATGTGCCGATTGTCGCCATGTTCGGCGCGAGTCCCGTGTCGACATTTTCTCCTTACGATGGGAAAGACATCGCCATCAAGACGCCGGAATCGTGCCATCCCTGCGGCATCCACGAATGCCCGCGCAAGGGGGACGATTACATGGCGTGCATGAAGCGCATCCCGGTCGAGACAGTGATGAAATACAGCGAAGAATTGCTCGCGGCTTACGGCGGAAGACCGGCGCGGGAATTGCCGTCGCATCCGGGTGATTATGCGTGTCGTGTGGTAGAATTGTGAGCAGAGAATTTCTTTTGTTGTCGAAAAAAGGAGTCGGACTATGTTTGTCGTAACGGGGGGAGCCGGTTTCATCGGAAGTAATATCGTCAAGGAGCTCAATCGCCGTGGATATACGGATATTTTGGTCGTCGACGATCTCAAAGACGGGATGAATTATAAAAATCTTCGCGGATTGCAATTTCGGGATTATTGCCATAAAGACGATTTCCTGCAAAAATTGAAAGATGACACGCTCGGTGCGCCGATTTACGTCGTTTTCCATGAAGGCGCGTGTTCGGATACGATGGAGTACGATGTGAATTTCATGATGAGAAATAATTACGAATACTCCAAAGCGCTTCTGCATTTCTGCCTGCAGCGCCAAGTTCCCTTTCTGTATGCGTCGTCGGCGTCGACGTACGGCAGCGGGAAAAATGGGTTCCGCGAAGGTGATGATTGCGAAGAGGCGCTGAATCCGTACGCGTTTTCCAAATTGCTTTTCGATCGCTATGTGCGCCGCGTGATGCCGGAAGCGCAAAGTCCGATTGTCGGTCTGCGGTATTTCAATGTGTACGGCCCGCAGGAGCATCACAAGGGGAAAATGGCCTCGATTTTTTATCAGCTGTACTATCAAATCAGGGAAACGGGCAAGGTGCAGCTTTTCCGCGGCTGGGGCGACATCGACGGCGTGCCGGTGAAAGACGGTGAGCAGCGCCGCGATTTCGTGTACGTAAAGGACGTCGTCGCCATGAATCTTTGGTTCTGGGAGCACAACGGTCCGTCCGGCATTTACAATTGCGGCCCCGGCCACGCGCATACGTATAAAGAGGTCGCCGAGGCGATGATCCGCGCGATGGGACGCGGCGAGATTACCTATCGCGATTTCCCGGAAATCCTGAAAGGGAAATACCAAAATTTCACCCAAGCCGATCTCACGCATCTTCGCCAAGCCGGCTACGATGCGCCTTTCACGGAGATGGAAGAGGCCGTGAAAGAGTATGTGGGATTTTTGAATCAAGGCGGGTATTTTGCGTACGGGAAATAAAAACAGATTTTGAGGAAACGAAAAGCCATTCGCGGCATGATTTGCGAATGGCTTTTTAGATGGTTATATAAGGTAGGTGTCAGTTGTCGATTGTCAGCGATTAAAGGAAAGTCGTATCGTTTTTGATGATGATTTTGATATGCATTTTTGCGTGGTGTATTTTTTCTTGCCGAGTTTGTGGAAGCGTCGTATAATATCACCGAAGGTGTAGTACACTGTACTATATTAGCGGAAAGGAGAATGAAGATGAGTTTTTCTATTCGTCTCAGTGATGAGGAACGGAATTTGGCGGAGAGCTATGCCAAAATGCATTCTTTGTCCGTGGGGGATGCTTTCAAAAAAGCATTGTTTGAGCAGATCGAGGATGAATACGACGTGGCGGTCTATCGAGAGGCGTATGATGAATATGTACACGGCGGAAAAAAGAGTCGGCCGATTGAGGCGCTTTTTGCTGAGGCGGATGTGTGATGTACCGTGTGGAGACGACGCCGCGATTCGATCGGGATTTCAAGAAACTGGATCGTTATACGCAGAAAATTTTAAAAGGCTGGATTGTCAAGAATCTGATTGGCACAGAAAATCTGCGTCGGCATGGGAAGGCGCATACGGGAAATTTGGCGGGCGCGTGGCGATACCGAATCGGAGATTACCGATTGCTTTGTCATATCGATGATGGGAAGCTGGTCATTTTGACGCTCACGGTGGGGCATCGTCGTGATATTTATGAGAGATGAGAAAGCCGTAATCCGTTATCCGTAATCCGTTATCCGTTATCTGTTTACCGGGTGTGAGGGACGGTAAGCGGTATACGGATAACGGATTTTTTCAGTTTGTGTAAATTTTGCACAAACTGATATTGGCAACTTGTGCAAAATTTGCACGAGTTGATTTCGTTTCAAAAGAGTGTAAAAATATTGACAGCAGAAATAAAAAACAATAAAATGAGAGTACAAAACAGAAGGGAGTGAGAATGATGGCGAATGTGAATATCAATATCCGGATGGATCGGGATTTGAAGATGGCGTTTGAGGCTTTCTGCGCGGATATGGGCATGTCGATGACGACGGCTTTTAATGTATTTGCAAAGAAAGCGGTGCGCGAGTATCGGATTCCTTTTGAGATTGGCGGAGAAGCGCCGAACGCGGTGACGAGGAAGGCAATGGAGGATGCAGAAAAGGGGATCGGACTCAGCCGGCCTTTTTCTTCCGTCGAGGAGCTCATGGAGGATTTGAATGCTGACGATTAGATACCAAGCGGCTTTCAAAAAGGATTATAAAAGAATCGTGAAAAGGGGCTATGACATCCGATTGCTGGAGGAAGTCATCGGTCTTTTGGCAGAGCAAAAGCCGCTTTCGGATGTGTATCGGGATCACAGCTTGACCGGCACCTACTCCGGCTATCGGGAATGCCATATCATGCCGGATTGGCTCTTGATTTACCAAATCAAAGAAGATGAGCTGATTCTTTGCTTGACGCGAACAGGAACGCATAGCGATTTGTTTTGAGTGGTGCAGAGGAAATCCAATCCAATGTCACCGGAAATTGAACAGAAAAAATAAAAGCCATTCGCGGCGATATCTGCGAATGGCTTTTATTTTTTAGGGTGGTAACGATACAGCGGTTTAGCACGATAAGCTCAGAATTTAAGATGAAAAGCAGAAATGGAATGATGGGAAAATCAGAATTGAGAATTGAGTAAAGAGAATTGATGGCAGGTATGCGTCCGCGCGATTTTTATAAAAAAAACATCACCGAAGCGACACCGCTAAAGTCTGACGTCTGAAGTCTGACTGTCTGACGTCTTTGCCTCGTCTGACGAAAAAAGCTGAGCACGCCAACCTGTGCACTGTGCACTATCTCCCGCCTGCCGCAAAAGCCAAGCACGAATCAGCTCCGCCCCTCATCTCTGTCAGCAGAAAGTTTTTCGCACAAATGCCACAAAGTTAAGAACAAACCAAGTGTTGCCTCTCATCTCTGTCTTGCAACGGCTCACACCTCAAACGCCGCCAAAATCAAGCAAAAAATCAAGCCACGCTTCTCGTCACTTGAATATTTCTTCCTTATGCGCACTCATGCCGTCGATGACCGCTTGCATGACGACGGCGGGATCGAGGCCGAGCATGTCGAAGCCTTGGTTGATGATCTCGCGCTTGCAGCCGGCGGCAAATTTTTTGTCTTTGTATTTCTTTTTGAAACTTTTGAGCTCCATGCCGTCCATGC
>CAVHDO010000022.1:0-16807 GCA_963634795.1 Oscillospiraceae bacterium | reverse complement strand
GCCGCTCAGGGGCGCCGCCGCTTGGCCTTGCCAATGCTAACGTCACCGATACGCGAGGCTTTTACATCATGACGCATTCTTACCACGCAAGGCCACGAGACGCGTCGGCGACCCATCATCCGCCTCCTTCGGAGGCACCTTCCTCCAAAGGAAGGCTTAAACGGTGGCGGCCTCCGGCCGCATTTTATAAAAATCGCGCGAAGCGCGCACCTAAACTGCTAATTGCTAACTGCTAATTGCTAACTTTCTTTCCGCCTGACGCAAAAAAACAAGCAAAGTCTGACGTCTGATCGTCTGATGTCTGACGTCTCCATCCTGCCTGACAAAACAGCTCAGCACGCCAATCCCTGTGCACTGTGCACTGTGCACTCTTCCCAACAAAAAAAGGAGCTGCCAAAAATCACAGCTCCTTTTTCTTTCCTTACTTTCCCGGAAACGTCATGCCGCGCCGCAGGGCTTCGATTGCCTCTTTGGCGGCGTGCTGGGCGGCTTCTTTTTTGTTTTTGCCGACGCCGCAGCCGAGTTTCTTACCGTTCACCGTAAGCTCCATCCAGATGGTTTTGTCGTGATCGGGGCCTTCGTCGCGGACCATTTCGTAATGAATCGCGACTTCGCCGTGTTTCTGGACAAGCTCCTGCAAATCGGATTTATAATCGTGATCGTAGTCGCCCCGGTCGATGAGATCCAAAAATTTCTTCAAATGGCTCAGGATGAAACGGGAGGCGACTTCGTAATCATTGTCAAGATAAATCGCGCCGATGACGGCTTCAAAGGCATTTCCCAGAATGGAAACGCGCGTGCGGCCGCCGCTGGCTTCTTCGCCGCGACCGAGGCGCATGAAATCGCCGATGTGAAATTTCGCCGCGCATTCCGCGCAGGCCGGTTTGCAGACGGCGCTCGCTTTCGCGCGGGTGAGCTCGCCTTCCGGCCAATTCGGAAAGCGCAGAAACAAATATTCGCCGACGACGAGATCCAAGACGGCATCGCCCAGAAATTCGAGGCGTTCATTGTCGTGGATGGTCTCGTTTTTGTGCTCGTTCGCATAGGACGTGTGCGTGAGCGCCGTATTCAAGAGTTCGATGTTTTGGACGGGGATGTCGTTGTCTTCCGCAAATTTTCGCACGGCCGAAAGGCGTGCCGTTTCTTCGTTTCCCATTTTATTCTTCGTAGCGGCGGAGGACGATGACGGCATTGTGGCCGCCGAATCCGAAGGAATTGGACATGGCGACATTCACGTCTGCGTCGCGCGCGCCTTCCGCGACGTAATCCATATCGCATTCCGGGTCGCGCTCTTTGAGATTGATTGTCGGATGGATTTTTTGATCGCGAATGGAAAGGGCGCACACGATGGCTTCGAGCGCACCGGCCGCGCCGAGCAGATGGCCGATCATGGATTTCGTGGAGCTCACCGGCACTTGGTACGCGCGCTCGCCGAAAAGGGTCTTCATGGCCGCCGTCTCGTTGAGATCGTTCAAATGCGTCGAGGTGCCGTGGGCATTGACGTAGGAAACGTCGTCCGGCGTGAGGCCCGCATCGCGAAGGGCGTTTTCCATGCTGCGAAGTTGCAAGGCGCCGCCGGGCGCGGGAGCCGTCATGTGATAGGCGTCGCCGCTCATGCCGTAACCGCAAAGTTCCGCGTAAATTTTCGCACCGCGCGCTTTGGCATGCTCGAGTTCTTCCAGAATCAAAACGCCGGCACCTTCGCCGAGCACGAAGCCGTCGCGCCGCGCATCGAAGGGGCAAGACGCTTCTTCCGGCGGGCAATCGCGCGAGGAAAGGGCTTTCATCGCCGCAAATCCGGCCATGGGCGTCTTGCAGACCGCGGCTTCCGTCCCGCCGGCGAAAATGACGTCCGCATCGCCGCATTGAATGAGACGCAACGCGAGCCCGATGGAATTCGTCCCGGACGCGCAGGCGGTGACATCCGTCAAGACCGGGCCCTGCAATCCGAAATGAATGGAAACTTGTCCGGCGGCCATATTCGCAATCATCATCGGGACCGCGAAAGGATTCACCTTCGACGGGCCGCGATTTTCAATCTTGAGCACGGTTTCTTCCGTCGTCGCGATGCCGCCGATGCCGCTGCCGATCAGCGAACCGCAACGGGTGGGATCTTCTTTTTCGATATCGAAATTTGCGTCCTTGACCGCTTCGATGGCCGCCGCGACGGCAAATTGCGTATTGCGATCCATATGGCGCGCCGCTTTTTTGTCGCCGACATAGGTTTCCGCATCAAAATCCTTCACTTCGCCCGCAATTTTGACGGGGAAATCCGTCGTATCGAACTCGGTGATGGGGCCGATGCCGGATTTCCCGGAAAGCAACGCCTGCCAATACACATCCGTCCCAATCCCGACCGGAGACACGACGCCGAGGCCGGTCACGACGACTCTTCTTTTTTCCATACTGCCTGCCTTTCTGTACAAATTTATCCGTTTTCCGTTTTCCGTTTTCTGTTTCACCGTTTACCGACTCTCACATCCCATGTTGCACGATAGTTCTCACGCACGGACAACGGACAACGGACAACGGATCATGATCACGAGAATCCCTCCCAAAAACGGAGAAACTTTTTCCGCTTTGGGGAAGCATCCTCCGAAAAAGAGGGAGCGGTCGATCCCGTCTCCCCCTCTTTCGGAATGCTCGGTATTTCTTTTGTGTTTCTTCCCAATCAGTGCGCCTGCGAATCGATGTAGTCGACCGCGTCGCGGACCGTCTTGATTTTTTCGGCGGAATCGTCCGGAATTTCGATTTCAAATTCTTCCTCAAACGCCATAATCAATTCTACGATGTCGAGAGAATCGGCACCGAGGTCGTCGATGAATGTGGAATCGATTTGGACATCTGCGTCCGCCACGCCCAGCTGATCGACGACAATTTTCTTGACTCTGTCAAATGTGCTCACTCTTTTCACCTCCTTCATTTGGTTTCCTTGGAATCACGGATGGCCCCGCGAAGCGTTTCATGACGCCATCCGTGATTCCATATTTGCTTATTGTACCACCCGCATGCAAATCGGACGACACAAATCACAGCCCCATTATATTACATGACCATGCCGCCGTCTACCTTCAAGACTTGACCGGTGATATAAGCCGCATCGTCGGAGGCGAGGAAACACACCGCGCGCGCGACATCTTCCGGCTGTCCCATGCGCGAAAGCGGCACGGAGCGAAGCATATCTTCTTTGATATTATCCGGAATCACGGCCGTCATGGACGTCTGAATGAAACCGGGCGCCACGGCGTTCACGCGAATGCCGCGACCCGCGAGCTCTTTGGCCGCCGTCTTCGTGACACCGATCACGCCCGCTTTGGCCGCCGAGTAATTGATCTGGCCGATATTTCCCGTGATCCCGACGACGGATGCGATATTCACAATCGCGCCGCTGCGCTGCTTCATCATGATCGGCGAAGCGGCTTTGATGGTCAAAAAGCAACTCTTCAAATCGATATTGATGACGGAATCCCAATCGGCTTCCTTGAGACGCATGAGCAGACTGTCGCGGGTGATTCCGGCGTTGTTCACGAGCAGATCGAGGCGGCCGAATTGTTCTTTGATGGCCGCAAACATCGCTTCCACATCCGCTGCTTTGGACACGTCGCCCGGGACGATGATAGCATGGCCGCCTTCTTTTTCGATGGCATCCTTCACTTCGTTCGCTTCGTCTTCAAAGCCGGCCAAATAATTCACCGCCACCGTGAAACCTCTCTGCGCCAGCATGATGGCGGTGATGCGCCCGATGCCGCGCGATGCGCCGGTGACGAGAGCAGTCTTTTGCAAATTTTCCATGTTCTTCCTCCTATGAAATGAAATTTTATTTTTCTATATAAACGCGGATTGCGAGAATTTTTACATTTTGAGAGCTTCGATTGTCGCGCGGATTGTTTCTTCATCTTCCGCGTGAAGCGATGTCTTCGTCTTATCAATCTTCCGCATGAAACCGGAGAGCACCGTGCCGGGGCCCACTTCGACGAAAATTTCCGTCCCCGCGACGATCATCGTCTGCACGGATTCTTCCCAATGCACGGCGTGCGCCGCCTGCTCCACCAAATGCTTACGAATGTCGGCCGCTTTCGTTTCCTCTTTCGCATTCACATTCGCGATGACGGGAATGCTCGCGTCGCGGATTTCGATTTTGTCCAGCACTTCTTTCAGCCGCGCCGCTGCCGGCTCCATCAGAGACGAATGGAAGGGCGCGCTGACGTTCAGGGGAATGGCCCGCTTGGCGCCGGCTTCTTTCAGTGCTTCGCACGCCGCCGCGACGGCTTCCGATTCCCCCGCGATGACTGTCTGACCCGGGCAGTTGAAATTCACGGCCTCGACCACGCCGGTCTTTTGTGAAACCGCCTTGCACACCGCCACGATATCTTCCGGCGAAAGTCCCATGACGGCCGCCATGCCGCCTTCGCCGAGCGGGACGGCTTCCTGCATGAATTTTCCGCGAAGATGCACCGTGTGCACCGCATCGGAGAAATCCATCGCACAGGCCGCGACGAGCGCCGTGTATTCGCCGAGACTGTGGCCGGCCGTCACATCGGGAAAAATTTCATTTTCCGCCAGCACACGCGCCGCGGCCACCCCAGCTGTCAGCACCGCCGGCTGCGTGAATTCCGTCTTGACGAGCTCCGTATCCGGCCCTTCAAACATGAGCCGTGAGAGCGAAAATCCCAGCGTCTCATCCGCTTCTTTCAAAAGCGATTTCACGACGTCGTACTTGTCGTACAAATCGCGCGTCATGCCGACTTTCTGCGAACCCTGACCCGGAAAAAGAAATGCTCGTTTCATTCGTTTCCTCCTTCACCGTACCAACGCAACACCACGGAGCCCCATGTGAGCCCGGCGCCGAAACCCGTCAATATCAAGTAATCGCCGCGCCGGAGCCGCCCTTCCGCGACCGCTTCGTCGAGCGCAATCCCGACGGAGGCCGCCGAGGTATTTCCGTATTTATTCACATTCACGAAGACTTTTTCCATCGGAACTCCGAGCTTTTTCGCCGTGGCGTTGATGATGCGGAAATTCGCCTGATGGGAAATGAAACAAGCGATGTCGTCGATGCCGATGCCCGCTTTTTCCATCGCGACCTGCGTCGTGTGCTCCATATGCCGCACCGCGTGCTTAAAAACTTCCGAGCCTTCCATGTGAATGTACACGCGCCCGGAGTCAATCGCACGGTGAGTCACAGGCTCCGCGACGCCGGACGCCGGGATATTCAATATGCCGCCGAGGCTGCCGTCCGAACCGAGCTCCGATGAAAGATAACCATAGCCTTCGGGGACTTCGCCGATCACGACCGCACCCGCACCGTCGCCGAAAAGAATGCAAGTCGAGCGATCCTCCCAATTCACGAGCCGGGAAAGCACCTCGGCGCCGATCAAGAGCACGCGCCGATACAGCCCGCTTCGCACGAATTGCGACGCCAGCGTCACGCCGTAAATGAAACCGGTGCAGCCGGCGGAAAAATCCATCGCGCCCGCGTGCGTCATGCCGAGTTTATTTTGCACCATACACGCCGTCGACGGCACGACATAATCGGGAGACGCCGTCGCCACCATGACAAAATCGATGTCATCCGGTGTGAAACCGCCGCGCTCCAAGGCCAATTTCGCCGCCTTCACACAGAGATCCGACGTGTCTTCCGTCCGCGCCGCGATGTGCCGCGTTTCGATGCCTGTCCGCGTCCGAATCCAATCGTCCGACGTGTCGACCATCCGCTCCAAATCTTCATTTGTGAGAATCCGCTCCGGCACATAATGTCCGCACGAGAGAATCCCCGCTGCCTTCAATTCCGCCATACTGACTCCTTTTCTGAAATCGGTCCGACTGATCAAAATACAGGAAACTTAAACTTCTATTGCTTCTTTTTCTTCCGCCAACGCTTTGGCCACCGCTTCCGCCACGCGCCCTTCCGCGATTTTTTCCGCGGCGGAAATCGCATTGCGAATCGCCCACGCCTTAGACGCGCCGTGGCAAATCACGAGCCCGCCGCGCAATCCCAAAAGAGGCGCACCGCCGTATTCCGCGTAATCCACGCGTTTCTTTACATATTCCTTCAGCGCCGGCTTCAAAAGGAAACCGCCCAATTTCGCGCGAAGCCCGCCGCGTTCCACCGCCTCTTTCAAAAGGCCGAAGAACAAATTGCCGAGCCCTTCGCCGAATTTCAGGCACACATTTCCCGTAAAACCGTCCGCCACCACGACGTCAAATTCTCCCGTCGGCAAATCGCGTCCCTCACAGTTTCCCGCAAAATTGAAGCGCGCATCCGCCGACAATTTTTCGTACACTTCCGCGATGAGCGAGCTGCCCTTCGTGCTCTCGGCGCCGATATTCAAAAGCCCGATTTTCGGCGAAGCGATCCCCGCCACCAATTTGGCATACCAATGACCCAAGAGCGCGTTTTGCATCATATTTTCCACTTTCGGCTGCGTCGACGCGCCCGAATCGATCAGAAACGTATAACCGCCTTTCTGATTGGGAATCGGCGTCAAGATGGCGGGCCGATCGATTCCGGGAATGCGCCCGATGCCGAAAAGCCCCGCCGTCACCGCCGCGCCCGTCGAGCCCGGTGCGACCAATGCGCCGCAAGTCCCCTCTTTCACGAGACGCGCCCCGACAGAAACCGAAGCGTCCTTTTTCTTTCGGTACGCCATGCCGGGATGCTCTCCCATCCCAATCACTTCCGACGCGTGATGAATGGAAATGAGCGACTCCTTTTCCGCGCTTTCTTTGCGAAGGACGTCTTTGATTTTTTCCTCGTCCCCCACGAGCACGACAGAAATTTTGAAATCGCGGACAGCCATCACCGCGCCCTTTACGATTTCCAAAGGCGCATAATCGCCGCCCATCGCGTCAACCGCTATCGTTTCCATCTGCTCACCTCGCCGTGTCCATAATGAATTTCGCACGGAAAATTTCCATGTTCTTGGAAGAAATCTGCACGTGAATGTATTGCCGAAGTCCGCGCTCATGCGAGAGCCGCGCCTGTGCGAGCAAGACCTCGCCCGGTCCCACCGGCACCTTGTATTTGATATTTCCCATCTGGATTGGCGTCACATTGTCGCCGATGACTTTTTGCGCGAGTTTCCGCGCGATGCCGTACAGCGTCTCCGCCGGCACAATCCCGCGGCCGTCCGTGAGCCCCGTCGTCAGCACCACCGCCATCCCCTGCTTGCCCGCTTCGAGCTCGATGATGTTCGCGTTCTCCTCCTGATGCGGCTTCACCGCCGCTTCCAGCCGATCTTTTTTCTGCGGGATTCCCAGCATTCGGCGATCCAGGCGAATCGTCGCGACGGACACGCCAAAAAGTGCTGCCAATTCCCCATCCGTCTTCCCGGGATCCTCGCGCAGCACGTCTCGAAGTCGCGCCAATCTTGTTTCTTTGTCCAGTTTGCTCATGGATTCTCCTGTTTTTATCACCTGATGCTAACACTATATCACAAATACCATCCCCTGTACACCCAAGCCCTTGCCGCATACTTTTATAAAAACGTCGAACAATAAAATATATTCTCAATAAGAAAAATCTCAGCCAAAAGCATACACTAATTCAAGAAATATTTGGCGAAACAAAAAAAAGACGCCCTCGCCGTCGTCCTTCCGTTCTTTTTCTCTTCTTAATTCCTTTTTGAAATGCAAATTTTTCTATTTTGAAACAGAATCATCATCTTGTTTGACTCGCAAACAAATCCCGCCATACCAATTTGGGTCTCGTAACGGGATTTGTTTTGTAAAAAGTATAGAGCGATGAGCAAAAAACAGTTAGCAGTTAGCAATGAGTAGTGAGCAGTTCAAGTACGCGCTTCGCGCATTTTTTTTACAAAAATCATCGCCGCAGGCGATACCACTTTTGTCTGATGTCTGACGTCTGACCATCTGATGTCTCAATCTTGCCTGACAAAACAGCCGAGCACCCACCAAGTTTCATCTATCAACTATCTCGGGCATGACGCCCAAAACTCAGCACCGTCTGACGTCTGACGTCTGATATCTGACGTCTCAGTCCTGCCTGCCACAAAAGTCAACCCCCGTTCCCGGCTTCTTCCCATTTTTCGTACAAACTGTCCAATTTTTCTTTTTGCGCCGCATACTGCGCGGCGAGTTCTCCGTAGGCTGTCGGATCGGCCGCTGCCGCTGCCATTTGCGTCTCGTACATTTTGAGTGTCGCTTCTTCGCGCGCGATTTCCATTTCGATGCGCTCGATTTTGGCCGCCGCGCTTGTCGAGATTTCTTTTGCCGGCGGTTCTTTTTTCTCCGGCGTCGTCTTTTTCGTCTTCGCATCGCCCATTTCGACGCGATCCGCTTCATACGCCGCGAGATCCCGTTTCTTCTCTTTGTAATCCGTGTAATTTCCCAGATACTCCGTCAGGATTCCGTTCTGCATTTCCAGAATGCGCCCGACGGTCTTGTCCAGGAAATAGCGGTCGTGCGAGACGATGAGGCAGGTGCCGCCGAAAGCGCGGATGGCTTCTTCGATGACTTCGCGCGTCGGGATGTCCAGATGGTTTGTCGGCTCGTCCAAAATCAGGAAATTCGGGCGTTCCAAAAAGACTGTCAAGAGCGACAGCCGCGCTTTTTCGCCGCCGGAGAGGAGCCCGACGGTCTTGAATACGTCGTCGCCGCGGAAGAGGAACATGCCGAGTGCACTCCGCGCTTCGCCCTCTCCCATGCGAAATTGATTTTGAATTTGTTCCAACACCGAAAGCCGCGGATCGAGCCGTTCCTGTTCCTGCGAATAATACGCGACGCGGACATTGTTTCCGAAGGTAATCAGCCCGTCGTCCGGCCGCTTTTCGCCCAGAATGATTTTGAGCAGCGTCGTCTTTCCCGCGCCGTTCGGACCGATGAGGCCGACGGTTTCGCCGCGGCGGATTTGCAATTTCAAATTTTCAAAAATGGTATGCTCGCCGTACGACGCTTTGGCGCGCAAAATGTCGAGCACGCGCTCCGAGCATTCGACCGGCTCCGGAAAGCGGAATTGCAAACTTTTTTCATGCACCGGCGCCGCCATGCGTTCCAGGCGATTGAGCTGCGATTGCCGCCCGCGCGCCTGTTTCGACTTGATGCCCGCCTTGTAGCGGCGAATGTACTCCTCCGTCTCCCGGATGTGCTCCTGCTGTTTTTCGTACGCTTTTTCGTACGCGGCGTCCTGCGCATCCTTCGTCGCCTTGTAACGCGTATAATTGCCGCGGAAACTTCGAAGACTTTTGTTTTCCAAATCCAGAATGCCGGTCGCGATGGCATCCAGGAAATAGCGATCGTGCGAGACCATCAGAATCCCGCCGCGGTACGAGCGCAAATAATCTTCGAGCCATTCGAGCATGTCCATGTCCAGATGGTTCGTCGGCTCGTCCAAGAGCAGGAAATCCGGATGCCGCACGAGCGCCGCGGCCAAATTGATGCGCACTTTCTGCCCGCCGGAAAAGGAATGAATGTCGCGCTCCCAATCACTTTCGGAAAAGCCGAGCCCCGTCAGAATTTTTTTCGTCGTCTGCCGATACTCGTAGCCGCCCAAAAAATCGAAACGCGCTTCCAGTTTCCCATACAGACGGACGAGCTCTTCGTCGCCGGGTTTCTCTTCCAGCCGCGTCGCCGTCTCCCGCATTCGATCCTCACAACGCAGCAAATCGCGCCACGCTTCTTCCATCTCGCCCGCGATGCTCTTCGTCTTGTAATCGAAATCTTGGCGCAGGTAGCCGATGACGCAGCCGGAATCCAAGGAAACACTCCCTTTGTCGTATTCTTCCGTGCCGATGAGGCAGCGCAAGAGCGTCGTCTTTCCCGCGCCGTTGGCACCGCAAAGGCCGATGCGTTCGCCGCTTCGGACCGAAAAGGAAATATTTTCAAATACGGTGTGAATGCCGAAGGCCTTGGACAGGCCGCTGATTTTCAAAAGTGCCATAACCGTTAGGGGAGCAATTCCGCTCGAATGATGATAATGATTTCCGACTCTTCCGTCGAATTGGATTTGCTTTGAAACAATTTGCCCAAGAGGGGAATGTCGCCCAAAATGGGAACTTTGCGAAATGTTTCCGTCGTTTCCTTGTCGATGAGGCCGCCGATCACGATTTCATCGCCCGATTTCAGGCGCACCATCGTATCGGCCTGGCGCGTGATAATGCGATACGCGCGCATTTCCGGGACGAGATAGGGCGTGGACACTTCGGCGCGCAGTGTCGCCGTGATTTCGTCCTTGTCGCTGATGAGCGGCGTGTAGGTGAGCTTGATCCCGGCGTCTTTGTACTCCGTCGCCGTCGTGCGCGTGCCGTTGTCGAGGCGCTCCACGATGACGGGAATGCGGCTCCCGATCAAAATTTCCGCCTTGCGTCCATTCATTGTGACGACATTCGGTTTGGCCAAAATTTTCGCTTTTCCGCTGGTGATGAGCGCATTCAGTTTCGCCTGAAAGAAAAAAGTATACGGATGACCGGTGACGCTTTTGCCGAAGGAAATACCCGCATAGCCATCCGGCGCTGTGATTTTCCAATCATTGTGCGTGATGTTTCTGATTTTCGGATCGCCGTCGTCGTCATATTTGATATTGCCCGCACTGTCGGTCACAATGCGTTGCTCGCTCCATGTCTCCCGATCGTAATCCGCGCTGCCGGTGAGCGACTGGAAATCCCAATCGATGCCGAGCGATTCCGCGTCGCTCCGATTCACCGCCAAGACTTCGGCCTCCACTTTCACCTGTTTCTCTGGTCGATCGACGGCCGCCGCGATGCGCGACGCTTCCGCCAACACCGCCGGCGGTCCGGATACGATGAGCGTATTGGAACCCGTTTCCGCCGTGACTTTGAGTTTATCGGACAAATTGTGCAATTTTTCGGCCACTTCCGGCGCATTGGCATAGGAGAGGCGGATGGTCTCGAAGGTCTGCGTCTTCGTGTCCTCTCCGCCCGCGTACACGATGAGCGTCCCGTTTTCCACGCGCGACGAAAGCCCGTGAGACAGCATGACAGCCGAAAGCGCCTGCTCCGCCGTGACGCCTTCGAGATCGGCGGTGACTTTCCCCGCCATGTCGCCAGAGAACACGATATTTTTCCCCGCCATATCCGCGAGCGTCATCAAAACTTCGCGAAGCGGCGCGTCTTTCGTCTTGAAATTCACTGTCTCGGCGGACGCAAAAAAAGCAAGACAAGCCGCCATCGCTCCCGTCAAAAGGGCGATGCGTCCCATCTTGCTGTTTCGTTTCATATCGTGAGAATCTGCGTGCCGAAGGAACCGGTCACATGCACTTCCGTTTCTCTGATTTCCGTCACGGTCCATCCTGCCGTCCCCTCTCCCTCTCGCAATGTCCGGGTCGTATTCCCGTCTTCCACAATCGCGCGCCGATCCTCGCCCGCAATCACGATGCCGCAAAGGCGCGGCACAGAAGAAACGGGTGCCAAGGCCGGCCCACTCTCTTTCGGTATCGCCGGAAGCGCCGCCGCCTCCACGCGAAACGGATCGGACAGCGGCTTATTTCTCTTATGTTTCCCGACGGCATAGCGCACCGCCGTTTCCTCTTCCAAAGCCGGAAGCACATCCTCGGTCGATTTTTCTTTTTCCACCCGCACTGCTTCGCCGCCCGATGTTTTGACGGCAACGCCGGTCGCGGGCACGGATGGCGGCTTCGTCTCCGGCAAGAGCTCGGCGGCCGTCCACACGCGCTCCATGCCCCAGAAGGAAAGGAGCGCCGCTGCCAGCAGAACGACGACAAAAAGCCAAGATTTTTTCTTTTCTTCCATGTGTCGCCCTCCTTTTTAGGAACCACTGCCGATTTTATTTCACCATGCTGCGCAAATCTTCGTGCAAAATTTTCTTGTACGCTTCGACGCCCGGCTGATCGTAGGCATTGATTCCGGCGAGCGCGCCTTCGTACGCGACGGCGAGCTCCGAAAAATAAAACAATGCGCCGAGCCTATAGGCATCCAAAGTGTCCAGAACGAGCGAAAGGCTCATGCGCTCTTCTCCGGCCAACGCCCGGGCATTCGCCGACAGCGCCGCTTGCGAAATCCGGCTCATCGGCACGCGCACCGTCTTCCCGTCCTCGACGATCTCCGCTTCCCAATCGGAGCTCGGCTTCGCGACGGAAATGAATTGCAAGAGCTTGTTTCGTTTCCCCTCTTGGTGCTCCTGCGTCACGGAATGCATGTCCGTGGTGCCGACGGCGGAAACGGCTGTGCGTCCGTAATGCACGATATTTCCTTCGGTATCGCATTTTTTTCCGAGCGATTCACCCAAAAGCTGCGCGTACCACTGCGCGAAAGAATGCAGTCGCTCGCTGTAAGGCATCGTGATTTCCGTCGTGATTCCGTGATATTTCGTCGCCAAATATTTCAGAAGCGCCAAGAACAGCGCCGGATTTTCTTGCGGATCCGCGCTTTGGCAAGCCGCCTCCGTATCCGCGGCCCCTTTCAAAATTTCTTCCACGGGAAACCCGCAAAGCCCCGCGAAAACCATGCCGACTTCGGAGAGCACGCTGAAACGCCCGCCAATCCCTTCCGGCACGTAGAAATGCAGCCAGTTCTTTTCGTGGCACTGCCGGTGCAAAAGATTGCCATTTTGCCCCGTGATCCCGATGTAGCGGATGTCTTTCGTGATTTTGGGTAATTCTTTTTGCAATACGGACAGCACGGCCGACGGCTCAATCGTCGTGCCCGATTTGGAAATCACGAGCACTGCGACGGTGTATGTCCCGTCCTTTTGCACCGCCGCTTTTTGGATTGACGAAAGAATTTTTGAAAGTGCCTCGGGATCCGCGGTATGCCCGGCAAAATACACCGCCGGCCTCTCCGCCGCTGTGCCCTCTTCGCCCAGAACGTCGAAAAGGACTTTGTTTCCCAAATACGAGCCGCCGATTCCGACGGAAATGACGGCATCAATTTCTTCTCGCCAAGATTGCAACACGCCCCAACGCGCCCGTTCCGAATCGGTCAGCAGAGAATTTTCTTCCAAAAGATACGGAAGCTTTGTGAAGCGGACCGACTCGCCGCAAGGCCCCGTCCCCGACGCGCGAATATCGGAAAGCGCTTCGGCCGCCTTCTGTATTTCCGCTGCCGCCTCCCGCATGTCCTCCTCCGTCACCGCCCAAGACGGACCGTAAAGGAAGGACGTGTCCAGCGTAAAGCCCCGCGCGATCCGTATTTCCAAAATAAACTCCTCAGAAACTAAAATCCTTCGGCTGAATCATAATATTCCACTCCTGATCGATGGAACGATACTGCACCCAACCGATAAACGAATGCATATCGCGATAATACGTGTAATCCCGATGCCTCAAGACTCCATTGACCGTATCGATGGAATAATTGACAGAGAAAGCATCCTTTGACGTCAGCTGCACACGGAACCCAGTCGAAACCGGTTTTGTCATATCATACGTATCGAAAGCGTACGGCGTACGACCGACTTGGTTATTGTTTCTGAAATTGGCCCACGCGGAAAAAGCACCATAATTTCCACTAAGTCCTACCGTATAATACGCATTTTTTCGGAAACAATTTTGGTATCCGTAGTAATCACGTGTATACCCTGCCCCCAAGTTCAATGACAAATGCGACCCCAATGAAATAGGCGCATGGCGAAGCCAGACTTCCCACATTTTATAGCTACCGGCCGGACCATTCTTTTGTTTCCAATAACCAAACTCTCCCCCGAATCCCGCATACAAGCGTGTATTCTTAATCGCATATCCCCGCGATTGGAATGTCAAGGACGGACGTTTTTCTAGCCAAATGTGATCATTGTTGTACGTAGATTCCACTTTCGCATACTGAAAGCGGAATGTCCCTTGCGGCGTCTCATAACGAAGCCCCACATCCGGAGTGAACCCCCGCTTGGTATACCATGCCAACCGCGAATAAAAATACAAATTACTTTCGACTCCGCCGATTGGCATTTCAAAAGCATTTCTCAACCCGAAACCGTTACGACTGTCATACATCGGCATAGGGATCAACGACCACGCGCTAATCCCGCCATGGCGAAGGGATCCTGTATAAGATCCCAACGTAAGAATGCGTGTATTCTTAATAAAAAGAGACGGATGATGCGCGACATATTTGTCTCCGGGATAAATATCGATGGAATCCGCTTCGATTCGATAATCCGGCACGCGCGCCACGGCACTCTTCGTCGTGAAATACGCATTTTTGACGGTCGCCACATTCGTCTTGCGATTATAAATACCGTCCGTTCCCCGGTAATAATACAACCCTTTGTGCCAACCGCTGAATTCGGAAAACGTGCTAATCCCCGATATTCCATCATATTCGGCACTTTTCGCCTCCGCCGTATTGCCGGGCGCCGTCCAATACACCGTCTCCGGGATTACAAAATGCTGGGTTTTATTGTTTCCATAAATCCGTTCTGTCCGATAACGCTCGGCCATGTGCGTCATGTCCACATCACCTTGCGCCGAGACATCGCCGGATGTCGATTGGTACTTCAATTCATCGGCTAAAATCGTCAGCGGGTGCTCGGGAGAAATCGTCCGCTCTTCGCCCTTCTTCTTTTTTGATTTGGAAGAGGAAACGGAAGTTCCATCCGCTCCTTCCTCCGTCTGCATTTCATTTCCCACGCCTGTATCAATATGTGCCTCTTCCGCCTTTTCCTCGTCGGAGCTTGTCTCTCGAGGGATTTCCGAGACGTCTTTTCTTGATACGACATTCGAAATCTCGTTCCCTTTTTCTTCCAAAGAAGATTCCGCTACGCCGGACGTCCCGGTCGGATTTTCCGCCGGCAAAGCAGAAAGCGCCTGCTCGGCATGATCGGCAGTCGATTCTCTCTCCGAACGCCCCTGTCTCTCCGGCATTTCTTCGGCTAGACCCTCTTTTTCTTCTTCTTTTATCTCCGCACGCAAAAGCGGCTCTTCCGCGGCCGATTTTTCCATATCCGCCACATATGCTCTACCGCCCAAAAGCGCGCAAAATACCGCTGCCGCGAGCCATACTTTTCGATTCATTATTTTTCGTCTTTCGCCAGAGCCTCAGCCTTGGCCGCCTCTTCGGCTTTCACACGTTCTTCTGCTTTCTGCACTTCCGTGCTCGTTTTCTCCTCCGCCACTTTCGCCGATTTTTCAACATCTGTACTCGACGTGATTTCGACCTTGACGCTCTCCGTCCCCTTTTCGCTGTCCACAGGATGCGTCAGTTTATAAGACGGGGCGCCCGCTTTCTGCTGCATGCCGCGCGTCGTCACATCTTCCCGTGTCTGGATATAAAGCACGGAACCGGCCGCGATTTCGACATCCTTGCCCTTCACGAAGAAACCGCCGACCAGCCCGATCGGTCCCAATGCCAAAGCGCCGATGACGGACGCACCGACCGCCGCCGCTTCCATTTTCAGTTTCTCCTTGGCTTCCGGCCCCAATACGGTCGGAATCTCTTGGTCATCAATGGAGAAAACCTGATTAAAAGAAATTTCCAAAGAGCCGCTCTGTCCGAACATCTTCGGCCGCGTCACCTTTGTGACGACACCGCTGCCCTGCGCCCCGCGCGGAAGCACCAAAACGTCATCGACTTTCACATCCTCCGCCACCGAAAAATGCACGACGTCGTTCACTTTATTCATCTTCGAACTCACGTCTTCATTCAAAGAAATTTTGAAGACCGTATCCGCCGGCAACGTCACCGACACGAGCTCAAAATGCGTATCTCCGTACACCGCTTTCTCGATTTCCCCGACACGCAGCTGCAAAGAGCCCGATTTCTTCTTGCCCCACACCGTGTTTTCCAAGAGTTCCGTGCGTTCATTGAGCCCTTCCTGCTTGATTTGATCCGTCAGGTAGTATTCCAATGTATTGATTCGCGTGGAAAGAGATGCCTGATCCGAATCCGCACCGCGCACGACATCCCGATACAAATCGGACATCCGATCGTCAAGCGACTGATCGTTGTAGCTCTTTCCGTAAATCAACGTATCCAAATTCCCGATACGATCCAGGAAGGGCCCGTTCTGCACGCTGCCGTAGACCACCGTATCCAGCTTATCCGCGCGATCCGTCAATGTCGTCGGTTCGGCCGCCGAGACCACCTGCGCCATGACCGCTGCCAATGCTGCCGCCAGAAATACCTTTTTCATAATACCCCTCCTCACAATTTCAGATCCATGACGGCCGATACGCCGACACCCTGCACACGACTCGCACTCGTCGGATTCGCGCTGTTCAGGGGAACCAGCCCCTTAATTCGGACCAATTCCGAATTGAAACCGACTTCCAGCTGTCCCACAGCCTCCACCTGCACCACCTGCGCCTGATCGCCGATGACCTGCGCCGCGCCGATATATCCGCTCTTCCCCAGACTCACAATCGGCACCACCTTCGTCGCGTAATTCGTCCCGACGCCCTCTTTCATCATCACAGAATTGATGGCGCTGTTGATTTTTTCACCGTATTTGGAAACCAAGACCCCGACACCGCCGACTTTGATCGCACTGCCGAGCACATCTCCCAGACTGAACGCGGAAACATTCGCCGCGCCCGCTCCCAACATCGCCGAAAGCAGACAAGCCGCCGCCGCTTTTTTCCCATTCCACTTCATTTGGCAAACTCCTTTCGTTTTCTTCCATACAGAAACAAATTTCCGGAAACAAATTTCCACAGAAACAAAAATTCGCGAAAATAATATATACTATCGATTCCATTATAAAATAAACGTCGCCCGGAAGCAATACAAACATAAACAATTCTCACAAAAAAAGCTGTAAAAAAATAAAGCAAAGCGCAAAAAATATTTTTGCTGACTGGAACGCCGCTATTTTCGACTGAATTTGTGACGGAACCGCAAAGCAACGCGCAAGGAGGCCCGCCTGTGCAAAATTCGCC
>CAVHDO010000021.1:0-17074 GCA_963634795.1 Oscillospiraceae bacterium | reverse complement strand
CAGTGCACAGTGTTGTGTGCTCGGCAGTTTTGTCAGGCAGGATTGAGACGTCAGACATCAGACGAAAGCGGTATCGCCTGACGGCGATGTTTTTTTTATAAGAACAAATGCGCGAAGCGCTACCGATTAAGCCTTCCTTTGGAGGAAGGTGGCGCGAAGCGCCGGATGATGGGACGCCGAAGGCGCAATATAAAAATCGCGCGAAGCGCATCCGCTTTTCCTCATCTCTATCAGCAGAAAATTTTTTGCTTCGAATGCCTCGAAACAAAAAAAGAAATTGGTTATGCCTCTCAAATCTCAATTCTGCTCTTTTAGGACGCTGAAGGCGCAAAATAAAAATGTCGCGAAGCGACACCGCTAAAATCTGAAGTCTGATCGTCTGACGTCTTCGTTCTGGCTGTCGAAAAAGCCGAGCACGCCAACCTGTGTACTGTGTATTTTCTTTGCCGTTTGTAGCAAAAGGGAAAGACGAAAAATATGCTGATTCACGCAGTATATAAAAAAACCTTATAGTGATATACAAAAAAGTTTTATATCAAAAGTGGGACGAAACAGCCATTTTCCTCTTGACAGGAAATAGGGGGGGGGTGGTAGGATAACTGAAAACTTGGTGTATAAACGCCCTGTGAGGCTCTTGTGGGAGTGTAAAGGCATTTATTTGACATTTTTGGTGAAATAAAGGAGAGGTACAAAATGTGTGGCATGAATCGAAAAATGAAAAGTTGGAAAGCGTTGACGGCGGCTGTTGTATTGGCTGTCGGCTTTTGGGGCGCGCCGCAGGGAGCATGGGCGGCGACCGCGGTGAGCGGTACGGGAACTTCCATTACGGTGGGAGAAACAGCTTACAATATTTCGTATAACGCAGATGGTGCAGATGCGTCAGGTGATAGGGCGACAGCGATAGGAACTAATGCTCAGGCGACTGGAATCAATTCGGTAGCAATAGGGGATAATGCTAAGGCTAGTGGTAACGATGCTGGGACGGGACTCATAGGTTATACGACAGCGATAGGAACCGATGCTGAGGCGACTGGTAGTTATGCGACGGCAATAGGACATGATGCTGCTGCAACCGGTAATTTTGCGACAGCGGTAGGAGAGGGAGCAAATGCAAGTTTTGCTAGTGCGACGGCAATAGGACATAGTGCTACTGCAACCAGCTATTATACGACGGCTTTAGGAACTGGAGCTCAGGCGGCTAACAGGAATGCGGTGGCAATAGGATTTGAGGCGAAGGGAACTTCAGATTATACGACAGCGCTAGGAACTACTGCTGAGGCGAGTGGTAATTATGCGACGGCATTAGGAAATGTAGCTCAAGCGACTGCTCAATATACGACGGCGGTAGGATCCGCAGCTAAGGCGACGCGCGTTTCTGCGACGGCAATAGGAACCAACGCTAGGGGATATGGTGACTATTCGACAGCTATAGGAGAAGATGCTGAGGCGTCTAATGCTAATGCGGTGGCAATCGGACAAGCTACTAGGGCGTCTGGGTTGTTTTCGACAGCGCTAGGAACTAGCTCTGAGGCGACGGGGACTCATGCGACGGCAATAGGAAGTAGTGCCGAAGCTTCTGCTTGGGCGATTTCTTTAGGGAGTATAGCTGTGGCTTCGGGTCAGCAGGCAATAGCTATAGGGGTTTACTCTGAGGCGAGTGCTGACGGCGCGGTGGCAAGCGGTTATGAAGCAAAAGCGACAGGGCAGGTTTCCATTGCTATAGGGCAAGGAGCAAACGCTACATTCACGGAAGAAGACGATGACGAGGATATGGAAGGCGCGACGATTGCCATCGGCTATGATTCCGCGGCATCGGGGAATTACTCGATGGCTTTAGGTTTCCAAGCACAGGCTACAGATTTTCAGGCCATTGCCATTGGTACAATGGCGATAGCGTCCGGAGATAGCGCCGTCGCTGTGGGCAAGGGTGCAAAGGCCACGGGATACGAAAGCTTGGCTCTCGGTATATATGCTAAGACATATGAAGAAGTAACAGAAGATGGCGAAAAGAAAACGGTTACCGGAGACGGTGGCGTAGCAGTGGGGCCAAGAAGCATAGCTTCCGGATATTTATCAACCACTTTAGGGTATTCTAGTTATGCAAAGGGAACGCAGGCAGCGGCGATCGGCTATCACAGCCAAGCGACGGCGATTGCCTCTTCTGCTTTTGGTTCGATGGCCCAGGCGACAGGGACACATGCGCAGGCTTTTGGTTATAATAGCCAAGCGACCGGAAATTATTCTTTGGCGTCCGGATTTACGGCGCAAGCGACGAAGGAACATTCGTCCGCTTTCGGGTATAAGAGTCAAGCGACGGGAGAGAAGACTTTGGCGCTTGGCAGCGGAAGCGAAGCGTCTGCAGAATCGGCGATAGCGCTGGGCTATGGCTCCGTAGCGAACGTAGCCAATACCGTCTCTGTCGGTGCTTCCACTTCTTCCACGCGAAAAATTGTCAATGTCTCTGCGGGAACTTCGACGAAGGATGCGGCGATTTGGGATCAACTGGTGAAAGCGCAAGCGACGGAAACGGATACAACCACCGGTAAAGTGACCAAAGTGACGCCGTACACATTTAATGAGAGTGGTCTTGCTACCATTCTTACAAATGACGGCGGTATTGCCTTCCAGTTGCAGCTTCCCAGCGGAACCATTTCGGACAAAGACCATCCGAGTGGAGACAGCGGCTACGTTAAAGGGAGCGAACTCTATACAGAACTGCGAAACAACGTGAAAGGGAACAATTCCGATATAAGCTCGACCAATACCACAGCGGCGAATCTCAACGCATTGGATACCGCCATCGGAAACGTCAAGCTGAATAATATCACATACACATTTAAGAAAGGTGATGCAACAAAGAACATCACGTATGTCGATGGGAAGACGACCGCCTTCACCATTACGATCGAAGATCTCGGAGGAGGTGGCGGCGGCGGTACGACCTATACCGGCGGGAACGGTATTGAAGTTAATAACGATAACGATACCATTTCCGTAAAATTGGCCGACAACAGCGGCTTAAAAGCGGATACAAACGGTCTTGCCGTGAACCTTGCCACGAACAGCGGCTTGAAAGCAGATACCAATGGTCTCGCCGTGAACCTCGCTACGAATAGCGGCTTGCAGACAGACGCAAATGGTCTGGCCGTGAAGCTGGCCGACAACGGCGGATTGAAAGTCGATGCAAACGGCCTCGCTGTCAAGACAGATGGGAAAGTCGAGAGCGGGAATACCGGTATCGTGACAGGAGGTACGGTTTATAACGCTTTGCAGACTATGGAAAATCAGAACGTGAGACTTTCCAATGAAATCAACAGAGTCGGTGCCGGAGCCGCCGCTCTCGCCGCGCTTCGTCCGGAGGCCTTCAGCCCGACGGACAGATGGAGCTTCGCTGTAGGCTACGGTCACTACAAAAATGCGAACGCCGGCGCACTCGGCGTCTTCTACAAGCCGAATGCTGACACGACAGTTTCATTTGGCGGAACTCTCGGATATGATGACGCCATGATGAATATGGGCGTTTCCTTCAAACTGGGAAGCCAGGGTAAGAATGCGGGAACCTATCGCAGCGTGCAGGGATTGGTACAGCGGATGGATGCGCTGGAAGCCGCCGGAGCGAAACGGGACTTTGTGCTTGCCAAACATGATAAGGAAATCAAAACTCTCCGGGCGAATGATACGATACAAGCGAAACAGATTGCCGAGCAGGCGCAACGGATCGCTAGACTGGAAGCGGATAATGCCAGAATGCAGCAGCAAATTGCCAATATTCTCTCTGATAATGGGATGGCGATTCGCTAATTTGGATCCGATTTATCGGATGGATATGTTGAATCCAAGAAAAAAGCAGCGTTAAAATCCTCGCGCTTTTGTTTTTTCGGATTCGGCTTTCCATATACTTCTCCAACGCCGGTAACGGCAGCGAAAGAGGCGGGCTTTTGTCCGTCTTTTTTGCATGGAAGATCGTGAGAGCGGAAAGGGGAAAAGAAAAATCAAGGGTAGAGGGAGCGTGGATGATGTTTTTCGTTTTTTGTGTACTATAATGAATTTTTATATGTTTTAATGTGGACATATGTGGTAAAGTGAATTAAACTATAAAGGAATGTAGAATTGATAGAGAAAATATCGAAAATGTTTTTCGTTTCCGGCAGTTGTTTTGTTGCCGATATATGAGGAATGCATGTCTGTCTTCAAACGTGTAGGTTTTGTCGCGTTGGCAATCTTGGCGATTTTGTTTGTCGTCTTGTACTGCTTTGTGCGTCCGATGGCGGTGGGGCGGCTGGAGCCTTTGCTTCGCGAGGCGGCCGGGGAGCGTCTTTTGGGGACGCTGTCTTGGCGTGCGCTGGATTTGGACGCGGCGTTTGATTTGGAATGGACGGATATTGAGCTTTTGGACACGCAGGGGCGGCGTGTCTTTTTTGCGCCGAAAATGTCGGTTTCCTGGACGATTGCGGGGGCGCTTCAAGCGCTTTTGACGGATGATGGGGTGGCGGCAGCGGTCGGAAGTGTGCGGCTTTCGTCGCCGGAAATCGATTTGCGAAAAGCGGCGGACGGCTCGTGGAATGTGCAGAATTTGGTTCGGACGAAAGAGGAGGGCCCGACGAGTTTCCGCGGGCGGGTGCTTTTGCAGGACGGCGCGGTGTCGGTGTCGCTTCCGGAGGGGGCGCGGTATACGGCGGAGGCGGTGTCCGGGCAGGCAATCTGGGGGCCGTCGGGCGTGATTGAGGCGACGATGTCCGGGACGGTTTTCGGCGCGAAGGTTTCGGGGAAATTGGTGTACACGGACGAGAATCGATACTACGGGAAATTGGAAACGGAGCCGGTGGCGCTTGCGTCGTTGTCGCCTCTTGTGTCCGATTTGGCGCCGTCTGTCGATGTGCGTCTGACGGGCGGGACGGGGACGATCACGAAGGCGGAGATTGATTGTCGCGGCGGGTTTTTGAAATACGATGTGCGCGGGACGCTTGCGGATGCGCTCTTTTCTGTCGCAGGCTATGATTTCCAAGAGGGTCGTGCCGATTTCGCTTTGACGGAGAAAAAATTGTCTTTGGACGATGTGAATGTGTCTGTCGAAAAGGATGGGATACAATCGAATCTGTCCGGGAAGGCGGAGCTGACGTTCGGAGATACGCTCGCGTTGTCCGTGGATGGGAAGCTGGCGGACGGCGCGTTTTCCGGCGAAGGTTTCTACATGAAGGAAACGGGCGAATTTTCCGCGAAGTGGACGGCGAAGGATTTGGAAGCGTCAATTTTGCAAAGCCTGGGCGTTTCGGGGCACGTGTCCGGAAAGGGGACGGTGGCCGGACGCTGGCAAGATAGGTCGCTGGCACTGTCTCGGATTGAGGGAGATTTCACGGCGCGCGACGTGGCATACGGGGAGTATGCTTTGCAAAAAGCGGCCGGACATGCGGTGTACGCGGACGGGAAGAGTCGCATCTTTTTGGAGGGCGAAGGAATTTCGGCCAAGGGGGTCTTTGTCGATACGATGTCGGCGGAGCTGGTCGGGCGTGAAAAGGATTGGCAGTTTCCGTATATTTTCGGCACGATGGGCGACGGCGCTTTTTCGGCGCGTGGATATTGGAGTGCCGGACAATTTGATTTGCAAGGCGAAGCGGCGGGGCTTACGCTTGCCAATGTGGCTTCGCTTGTCGGCTATGACGTCGGCGGCACGCTTTCGCTGGAAGGACGGGTGTCGGGCACGGCGGAGGCGCCGGTGTATGAAGCGGAATTTTATCTGGATGACGGGCATTTTGAAAAGGCGCCGATTCGTCATACGGAAGGCCGAATTCACGGAGACGGCAGCGTGCTGTATATCGACCGGTTGTCCGCGACGCTTTCGGAAGGGACGCATACGCTGTCCGGCTCGGTCGGCCTGATGGGCGAAAAAATTTTGGATTTGACGGAAAAGACGGAGAAGGCACGGCTTGAAAATGTATTGAAACTTGCCGGGATCGATGTGCCGCTGACGGGCTTTTTCGACAATGAAATGAAAATTACGGGGACGGTGGAGAATCCCACTGTTTCCGGGACGATGTTGGCGGCGGACGGATCAGTGGCCGGGGAGCTGTTTCAATCTATTTATGCCGATTACGAATGGAAGGACGGCGCGCTTTCAATCGGAAACGGGCTGGGGTACGTGTACGGCGGCTCGGCCAATGCGACCGGGACGTACGCGAATGGGGCGCTGGATTTTCAATTGGCGCTCATCGATGTCGATCTGGATCGCGTATTGGTATCGGCACCGGTTGAAGGGAAGGCGACCTTCCGCGGACGGCTGACGGGGACGCCGGATGCACCGAAGTTTTCCGGCGTGGCAGAAAGCCGCGAAATCAAAATCAAGGGAAAGGGATTCGGGCGCGTCTCGGCGGAGGTTTCTTATCAAGACGGCGTGATTTATATCGCGGACGGTTATTTCCAAGAGCGCGGCGGAGAATTTCGTTACAGCGGCTTGGCCGATATCGGGACGGGGGCGCTCTCGGGGCAGCTGAAATTCCGGAATTGGGACATAGCGGATGCGCTGGAGCTGGCGGATGTGTCGGTCCGAAATGTGAAAGGCACGATGGCCGGTACCATGGGCATTCGGGGGACGACGGACAATCCGGATATCGATCTCAATGTGGTGACGTCCGACGCGAAGTTGGGGAAACTTTCCGTCTCGGAAGGTCGCCTCGATATGACCTACACAAATCATGTCCTGTCTCTTCGCACGCTTTCGCTCCCCTTGGGCGCGGGGCTTTTGACGGCGAGCGGCACAATTCGGGAAGACGGCGCCGTGTCGATGAAAGCCGTGGCGAAACAATTGGATTTGTCCTTTATTCCCGAAGTGACGGAGGGACTTCCGTCGGTGGGCGGTATTTTGACGGGGGACGTGGAAATTCGAGGAAACGTGCGGGATCCGGAGGCGACAGTGGCCGTTTCCATTGATAGCCCGATGTACAATGATTTTCTTTTCAATGCGCTGTCTCTCGAAGGAAGCGTGTCGCAAGGGACGGTCACAATCCGGCAGGCGGTGGTGACGAAGGATATTTACAAAGCGAATGCATACGGCACGATGCCGGTCGCGGCGCTCACCCGCTTGCCCGACGGAAGAAATATTCCGTACAATCTCACGCTCAATTTGGAGAATGCGGATCTCAATGCGCTTGTACTCTTTTCGAAGGCCATTCGCGCGGCGAAGGGACCGATTGACGGGAAACTCCATGTGACGGGCGCGTGGGACGATCCGGAAATTCGCGGCGATATCATTTTGCCTCACGGAGAAGTGACGGTGGCGGGCATGGCTGAACCACTCACGCCGGTATCGGGAACCATTTCTTTTACGGGAAAAGAAGCGAATTTTTCCGGCAAAGTGGCTGCCCGCGGAAACAAAGCGAGCGCCGAAGGTCACGTCACTTGGGACAAGCAACAGCTCACGGGCTATGAAGGAAATTTGAAAATTAAGGCGGATTCTATTCGTTCCGATTATTACACCGGCGCGCTTTCGGCGGACATCACGCTGTCCAAAGAAAATCAATTCCCGAAGATTTCTGGGAAAATCACGGCCGAGGATGCGACAGTGACGGTGCCGCTTTCCTTCGAAGAGGGCGGAGAGACGCCGGACGTTCTGATGGACATCACCGTTTCCGTCGGAGATCACGTGCGGCTTTTGAACAGTCTTCTTTTCGATTTGTATGCGCACGGAAATATTCATGCCATGGGGTTGGCGTCGCGGCCGCTCATGTCCGGGAAATTGGACGTGACGAGGGGCGTCGTGAAATATCTCACGCACAATTTCAATATTTCCGAGGGAAACGCCGTCTTCGGGGGCGTGCCGGATTCGTTCTTGCCCGTGATGACGCTCAAAGGAGAGACGCAGGTCGACACGTACAAAATCCGAATGGATCTTCGTGGTCCCGTCGGAAAATTTGCACTGAAACTGTCGAGTGAGCCGGCTTTGAACGACACGCAAATCGTCAGCCTTTTGACATTCGGACGCGATTCGGTGCGCGGCGGTCTCGGCGACACCGACAGTCGGACGGGCGCGCTATTCAATGCGGGGCTCCAAATGGCATTCAACGGCAGTGTTCAAAATTTCCTGCAAAATTCGTTCGGCCTCGATCTCTTCAATGTCACGACGTCGATGGACACACTCTTTGACTCGAAGTCCGGCAGCGGAGACGACGAATATTATTACATCAAAGTCGGCAAGTATTTGTTCCACGATCTCATGCTCATGGCGACCATGGGTGTGAACAACAGCCAAAAGGGTTTCGGTTTCCGTTACGATTTGCGCTCGCGTTTTGGTGTCACCGCGTGGTATAATAGTGAGTCGAAAGAGTATGTGGGGCTCGAGTATCAATTTAAGTTTTAAGGAAATAGGAAACGATGCTGGAAGAATACATGGAAAGTCTTTCTTCGGTGGAAATGCTTTCGCGGGAGGAAGAGGCGCTTCTCTGGAAGCGGTACAAAGAGGACGGCGACGAGGAAGCGCGCGGGACGCTGATAGAAAATTATCAGCCGCTCGTTTTCCGTGAAGCGATGAAATATCGTGTGCAGGAAACCGTGCTCTTGGATCTCTTGCAGGAGGGCGCGGTCGGGCTCATGGAAGCGGCCGACGGCTACAATCACAAACTCGGCGTCGCTTTTTCGCTCTATGCCGTGCATCGGATTCGCGGGCGCATGTTGGATTTCCTGAAAACACAAGGGCAGGATGTGTCCATCGACGGCGTCGAAGATGGGGAAGCGTGGATGGTCGCGCCGGATTTGGCTTTTGAAACGGCGGATCGTAGCTTTTTGCAATCGGCGGTAGGCAGCGCGATGGAGCGGCTGCCGCAAAGAGAGCGTGACGTCATCCGGAGCGTGTTCCTGCGCGAGCAAACCGTCGCGGAAACGGCCGGTGAAATGGATGTCACGACGGCTTATGTTTATCAGCTCGAAAAACGGGGAATCAAGCGCCTGCGCGGGATGCTGTCCAAGGTGATTCATGATCGAAAATAAAATGAAACGTCGCTTTTTGATGAAGCGGCGTTTTTTGCTTGAGGGAAGAGGGAAGAGGGAAGGGGTAAGAGAGGCGGAACTTTTTTTCTGTTTTCCTTTTGTGGCGTTTGAGAGAAAAGCAGTTAGCAATTAGCAATCAGAAGTTAGCAGTTCAGGTACGCGCCTTCGGCGCATTTTTTATAAAAAGTCGCGCGAAGCGCGTGCCGCTTTTATTTAACAGCTAATGACTAAAAGCTGACAACTATCTCGCGCTGGCCACAAAAGCCAAGCAAGAAATAGCTGGGCTTCTCTTCCCTTTTCTCTCTTCCCTCTTCCCCTTTTCCTGATCGATGTTAATCATGGTCGAAAGAAAGAGATTTTCAGAGATTTTGGGAGAATAAGAGCTGATGAGACGGGAAAATCGGAGTTTCAAATAAAAATTTCTTTTCGGACTGTAATAATAAATCGGAAGTTGTGACGCGGTCAGCGTGAAAGGAGGTGGGCGGCGTGGCGATGCAGGATAAATTGCGGCGGGTGCGGGCGATTCGCAAATGGCTGGAAAAGGCGGAAAGTTCGTATACAAGTCACAAAGATGTCAAGGGCGAAATCAATTTGATTATGGCGCAGGCGGAAATGCAGCGTCTCAAAGAAACGGAGCCGCCGCATCCTTTGCGCGTATGGGGGCGTCGCGGTCTGGCGTTTCTCGCGGCGTTTTGCATCGTGGGCGGCGGCGTGTGGATTCGCTACGAACTCAAAGCGCACGACGCCAGGGTCACGGCGCGGGCCAAAGCGGCGGTGACGCAAATGCTTTCGCGGGAAAAAGAAACGGAAGCGCAGACGGTGCAGGCGCAGGTAGTGCCCGCGGAACAGCCGCAGAGTTTGGCGGAAACTGCGGCCGTGACGACGTCTGTGGAATCGGAAACTGCATCGCCGGCGGCGCGGGCAGCGGAGACGTCTGAGCCGGCCCCCGTGCTTTCGGAAGCGGAGATGGCGTCCGTCGTGGGAGAAGCGAGCCGTGCTCTTCGCGGAGAATGATTTTGAAAAGCAAAGCAGTAGCCAAAGACGGCGTTTTCGTTCGGAGAGACGGGATCGAGGACGCCGTTTTTTTGTTTCTTTTTGAAGAAACGGGAGGCGTTTGGCTGTTTTGTATCGCCATGTAGGTAATATCATGGTATAATGATGGAATTGGCAATGTATTTTTATATAATTTTCCGAAAGAAGCATTTGCATAAAGCAGAGGAGGAACGTATTCATGATGATGTATCGTAAGAAGATGTTGCTTGCCCTTTTGGCGACGATGGCCATGACTGGCATGGTGAGCGCTGCCGATCAGACGGTGGAACCTTCCCAGAATGTGCGGGATTCTGTCGCGTCGTCGACGGATTCGCAGACGTCGCAGAGTTCCATGATTTCGCTGAACAAACGTCCGATTGTGGCGGATGCGGGAACGAAAATCGACAGCGCGGCGGCATCGGTAGCGGCACCGCAGGAAATTACGCTGGGACAGGGCGCAGACGATCCGTATCTGTATCTTTCAGAAAAAGATGTAAAGACGGTGCAGAGTTTTGCCGGGCAGACGGTGACGTCCGTCGATGTCGCAAATGTCCCCGAGCAAGTGAAATCTTCTCTGATGCCTCTTCTTTATACGCGCGCCGGGGATTCACTTTCTTTGGCCGGTGTGGAAAATGATGTGGCGGCTTTGGGCTCGACGGGCGTGTTTTCGCGCATTTCTCCGCAACTGACGGGCGTGCCGGAAGGCGTGAAATTGGATTACGCTACGGAATCGAATCCGGTCATTACCGGGGTGCAAATCACGGGGAATACCGTTTTTTCGACACAGTATCTCTTGCAAGTCTTGGGGATTACTCCTAATTCTGTGTTGAATACGACGATGCTGAAAGAGCGCCTTTTGGCGATTGAAAAGCTGTATATGCAACAGGGATATATCTTGTTTTCCATTCCGGAGGTTGCGATCACCGATCAGGGCATTCTGCGCGTGCGTCTGGCGGAAGGGGTTGTCGAGGATATTATTTTGGAAGGAAACGAAAAGACGAGAGATTATGTCATTTTGCGCGAACTTCGTTATCGCAAGGGGCAGCCTTTCAATAAATTCTTAGCCAGCCGTTCGATGGAGCGTCTTTACAATTTGGGCTTCTTTGAAGACGTAAACATGCGCCTTCTGCCGGGGAGCGCAGCGAATACTGTCGTGACGGAAATTGAAGTCGTCGAGCAGCGGACCGGGGTTGTGACCATCGGGGCCGGTTATTCGAAGTCCGACGGCATGATGGGGATTTTGGAGTTGGGCGAAAACAATTTGCGCGGCACGGGCGACAAGATCAATTTCCACTGGGAATTCGGCGGTAGTTCGCGTGGAAAGAATTACCAGATTTCCTATACGCGGCCTTGGATCAATTCTAACGGGGATTCTCTCGGTGTGTCTATCTTTGATCGTCGTTCAAAATTTGAAGACTATGATGCTGACGGTGATACTATTGCGACGTACTACAAGCGCCGGAAAGGTTTCAATGCGACATGGGCACGCGTCACGAGCGAATACCGGAAGAACTATTTCACGCTGGAAACGATGCGGGAAGAATATGACGATTACGGCGGATTTACGTTCAGCCCGAAAGCACAGGCCAGAGCGGGGGCCAATCTCAGCGCATGGCAACAGGCGATTTTCAACAATTTCGGTCGGACGAATAGTTTCACGTTCTCTCATGTCTATGATACCCGTGACAATTATTATGCGGCGACGAAAGGGCGTCGTCTGTCCGCGACGGTTCAGTATGCTGGGCATGGTTTGGGCGGTAACTTCGATTTCGTCAAGCTTTCTTTGGAAGGGCGTTTCTACAAAGGGCTTTCCAATGGACATACGCTGGCACTTCGCTTGAAAGGCGGGTACCTCTGGGGCGATTCTTCGTATAATATGCTTTTCAATTTGGGCGGCTCCGATACGCTTCGCGGTTATGAAGATTATCAGTTCAAAGGCGAGAAAATGTATGCTGCGACGCTGGAATATCGCGTTCCGATTGCCAAGAAGATCGAGGGTGTCCTCTTCACGGATGTCGGCAATGCGTGGGGTATCGATTCAGGGAAGATTCCGTGGTATCAGGACAGCAACAAGGTGCGTACCGCTTACGGTGTCGGGCTCCGTATTCAGACGCCGATCGGACCGGTCCGTCTGGATTACGGCCGTGGCGAAAAAGGGAAATTCCACTTCAGTTTCGGCGCGCAGTTCTGATGTCTGTGTGATTCGGGAAACGGCGGCATAGAAACGATTTCTCGAAAAATTTCCGGTGGTCTTGCAAAAGGAGAGGTGCAGTGAAATCGGGTCATAAGATACGTATGGCTTTGGCATTTCTGCTTTTGGGCGCGCCGGTAGGGAGCTCGCGGGCGGCGCCGGTGGAAACGGTGTCGGTCTCGGTTACATCTTCCGGAGATCCCATTCCCGCTTCTGTTGAAAAACGGATTTCTGCCGGGATTGAGGCCATCGGCGGTCGCGTACTTATCGGGAAAGAGGAAAGCACGTTCAAGCTCCGCCAGGCGGCGTACGATAAAGTGCTCTCCGATATCGTGAATCGCGTCGTCGTCGGCTATGTCGTCTCGGATTTGCAAGTCCGCTACGGAAAAGAAACGCAGATTGATGTGGCGCTCATGCCGGTCGGACGCATGGTGCAAAGCGTCGAAACCATCATCGATTACGGAAATTTATCTCCGCTGGCCCGCAAACTTGTCGAAAAGGATGTGGCCGGTCTGTCGGAAAGGATGGCGGCGCTTCTTGTGGGTCTTCCCGTCGATTCCGTCGGTTGGGCGGAGAGCGTCTCGCAATCGGCCGGGCGGGATGTCGTGGCGGCGAATTTGCCGGAATTTGAAGCGAGTTTCGATGTGAAATCCGCCGAGCATACCATCGTGCGTGTTTCCTTGGTGCCGCAGGGCGATATCGTCCGCACGGCGCGGCTGACATTCCGCGAGACGACGATTCCGCGTGTGCTGTTGCTTCGGGCCGTGAATGGGACAGAGAAACTCTTGCGTGAGCTCGAAGGGCTTCCCGTCGCGTTTCTCCGTCGTCACAAGGCGGACATCGAAGCGGAGATGCGGGAAAATCTTCAGGCCGATTCTTTCATCCGAAGATATGGTATCGAGATTCGTATCGAGCTGGCCTGCGGACGCGAGACGGAGCTCAAGACGGACGCACTGACGGATCATTGGCTCATTCGGACGGAGGGCTGGTTCGACGTCGGGCGTGACGGAAACAAAAATACGATGGTGGACGGCGTCTTGGGGCATTTCCTCTGGCCGAATGATTTGCTTTTTGGCGAGGCGCGTTTCTATCCCGGCCCCTTTGATTGGGAGATTTACGGCGGGTATGCGCGACGTTTCGGAAAATCGTATTTGCTCGGTTATAAATATGATTTCACCAACCAAGCGGGGCATATTTTCGGGAGTAAGAAGTTCGGAGACCGTTGGGCGCTTCGTTTTGATCGGGATTTGAAAAAGAAGGTCAATGAATACGGCGTTTCCTATCGCTTGCACAATTATTTGGCGATGGAATACGTCTATCATACACAGGACGGCAAATGGCTTCGGCTGATTGCCAATTTGTAAGACAGTTGTTGTACAGCAAGGAGATGGATGCATCATGATGGAAGTCATGAACAACAAAAAAGCAGTCAAGATCGTATCTTTCGGCTTGGCGGGTGTGTTTATCGCGTCGACGGCGGCGATGGCGCTCATGGCGACGGGCGATACGGCCAGTGCCGCGCCTTCGTCCAATATCGGCGTGGTCGATCAGGGTGCGGTCATTTCGCAAAATCCGGCCATCGGGCAGGAGTATCAGCAGAAAATGCAGGAGCTGGCGCAATCCATGCAGAAGGATTTCGACGCGAAAACGGCCGGCATGAGCGACGAAGAGAAACAGTCGACGTACATGGAAATGCAGCAGCAATTCAATGAAAAACGTCTGGCTGTCGAGAAGGAAATGCAGGAAAAAGTGAACAGCGTCGTGAAATCCGTGGCGGATAAAAAAGGTTTGTCCCTCGTGGTGGAAAAGAGCGCGGTTATTTACGGCGGCGTGGACATCACAAAAGAAGTCACCGATTCCATGACGAAAGCGGCGGCGGACGTTGCGGCCAAAGCGGATAAAAAATAAGGCGTGATGATGCAAAGCCGAAAGCTTTCTTGCGTGGCGGCGGCGTGTTGTCTCCTCGGCGCATTGACTTTGGGCGGCTGCGGGTGTTTTCCGGAGAAGAAGGAGACGCCGAAAGAAACTGCGCCCGTGTATGCCGTGGCGGATGAGGAAACGCTTTTGAAAGCGCACGCCCGCTACTCGGATTATTTCCGTCTGCAGCAGGAATACGATGCGCTGTTGGCGAAATATCATGCCGAGCAGGAGCAAATTGTGCGCTTGGCGGCGGAAAAAGAACCGGAAGCGGCTGCGGCGGCCAAGAAAGCGGCGGAAGAAGAATTTCGAGTCCGGATGCAGATTAAGGAAACTTCGCTCAATCAGCGGTTGCAGAATTTGTATCAGGAAATCAGCGCCCGTCATGCCGGGAAACAGGAAACGGATTCCATGCCGGCCGCGGAAAAGACCGGGATTGCGAATTTGCAACTAAAGCTCAAAGTCGTGGGCGTTTCCGGACAAGAAAAAACGGAAGCAAAGGAAGAGCTGGCGCAGCTTTTGGCTGGACGCTGGCCTTCTTTCCACACGGAGGGCTGGACGGACGAGGAGAAATCTGAAATGGCGGCGCGTCAAAAAGCGGCCGAGGCGGAAATGGCCGCGTATGCCGAAGAAGTCATGCGCGAGATTCGCGAGCGGCAAGCCACAGAGGAGTTTTCCTTTGAAAAATTCGGGTTGCCGTCACCGGAAGATTGGAATCTGAAATGGTCGGATTCGCTGAAGGCCAAGCAAAAAGAAATCGATGATATTCGCGAAGAGATGCTGGCGGACATTCGCGATGCGGCGGCAATCGTCGCGCAAAAGAAAAAAATCGACGTGATTTTCGTCCGTTACGAAGCGGCGGTGAAAACCGAAGACGTGACGGCGGACATCGCCAATCAGATACTTTTGGGTCAGTAAGGAGGCAGTATGGCATCCATTTGGAAACAGGCGGCCTGTGTGGGGCTGGTGCTCTTGGTTGCGGGACTTTCGGGTTGCGGAAAAGAAAAAGCGGCGTATGTCGACTATGAAGTGCTGCAGCAAAAATCCGAAAAAATCAAAGCGGTCATGAAGGAAATCAACGATAAAGACAATGAAATCACCGACCGTCTGACGAAGGAAAGCGAGACGGCGAGCGAAGAAGAAATGCAGCAAAAACTCGCCGCGGCGCAGCAGGAGCGGCAAATTTTCCTGCAGAGCAAGATGAACCAAGTCAAAGCGCTCATCGAGACGCAATGCGCGGTGGTCGCCAAAGAGAAGGACATTGGCATTGTCATGCACAAAATGGCCATTCCGGTCGGCGCGATTGATATCACCGATGACGTCTTGAAACGCATCGACGGGACAGCCGCGGAAAAGAAATAAGGATTGGATATGGAAAAGACAGTCGCGGAACTCGCGCGCTATGTGGGCGGCACGGTTTACGGGGATGAAAATCACAGTATTTCCGGCGTGACCGGTGCGGAAAAAGCAGGCCCCTCCGATATTACTTTCGCGCGGGGAATTTACGTCGAGCATATCGAAGAGATGCAAGCCGGCGCCATTTTGGTCGACGAATTGCCGGCGCATTTTACAAAGACCCTCATCGTCTGTGCCGACGCGCGTCGTGAATTTGGGCGCCTGATCGATTTTTTCTATCCGGAAACGAAATTTGCGCCCGGCATTCATCCCACCGCTGTCATTGCGGACAGCGCGAAAATCGGGGAAAATGTCTGCATCATGCCGTATGTCGTCATTGACGAAGACGCCGAAATCGGAGCCGGCAGCGTGATTTATCCGTATTGCTATATCGGGCGCCGCGCGAAGATTGGGACGGATTGCGAGCTCAATCCCGGCGCCGTCGTCCATGAAGACAGCGTCCTAGGTGATCGCGTCGTCCTGCGCGCGCATGCCGTGATTGGCGGGCAGGGCTTTGGATTTTCCACTGATGAAAATGGGCATCACACGCATATTCGCCAGCTCGGAAACGCTGTCATCGGAGATGATGCGGAAATCGGAGCCGGCAGCGCCGTTGACAATGGAGCCATCGGCAGTACCGTCGTCGGTCGCGGGACGAAAATCGACAATCTCGTTCATCTCGGGCACAATGTGGAAATCGGAGAAGATTGTTTCATCATTGCGCAAGTCGGCATCGCGGGTAGTTCAAAAGTCGGAAACCATTGCGTCTTGGCCGGGCAAACGGGGGTAACAGGTCATATTTCCATTTGCGACGGCGTGACCTTGGGCGGCAAGAGCGGCGTTTTGGGCGACATCAAAGAGCCCGGCACGTATGTCGGCTATCCGATTCGTCCGCGTCTGGAGTGGGGGCGCATCGAAGCGCTTCTGTCTCGTCTTCCCGAGTTGATTAAGACGGTGAAGAAATTGGAGAAACGGGTCGGGGAGTAAGCGATTGTCCGTGTAACTGTTGACCGTGCCGAAGATCATGATTATTACGGCGGTGAAGACGGCAGACATCAGACGGTCAGACGTCAGAATTTGCTTGGCTTTTGGCGTCAGGCATGAAAACAGTTAGCAATTAGCAATTAGCAGTTTAGGTGTCGCCTTACGGCGACGATTTTTTATGGCGCGGCTTTTATGTGAGACGCTTGGTGTCGCGTGATGTGTGAGAAGCGGTAAACGGTAAACGGACGGCGGAAAGCGGGAGATGATTTTGTTTCTTCAAAAATTTTCCGGAAAATGGAAAAATTTGCTTGACAAATTTCTTGTAAATGGTATAATTCCACTGTTGCGTTATGCGGAAGTAGCTCAGTGGTAGAGCACAACCTTGCCAAGGTTGGGGTCGCGGGTTCGAGTCCCGTTTTCCGCTCCATTGCGTAGAAGCCCGAGAGGGCTTTCTATATATTCCTGAATAGCTCAGTTGGTAGAGCAATCGGCTGTTAACCGATCGGTCGTAGGTTCGAGTCCTACTTCAGGAGCCATAGGGGTATCGCCAAGCGGTAAGGCAACGGACTCTGACTCCGT